>NZ_JBFUHV010000065.1:0-45614 GCF_056402215.1 Rhodococcus sp. P4_B6
GGTCGACGACATCGACGAGGTCGGCCGCGGCGCCCACACCATGCTCGAGAACAACCCCGAACGCCACATCTGGGGACTCGGCCGCCACCACGCCGGCGCGAACTTCTTCTGGTACCTCAAGGACCCGGCCGGGAACTTCTCCGAGTACTACTCCGACATGGACACCGTCCCCGAAGACGAACTCTGGTCCCCGGAAGTGCTGCACGGACTCCAAGGCCTCTACGCCTGGGGACCACCGCCCCCGCCGTCGTTCCTCGAACCCGACGACCTCGCAGCCCTGATGACCGGAGCGCATTCCGCGAAGGGGTGACTGCGGGCTTCGTCGACATCGAGAGGGTTCTGCCATGGACTCGGACACATTGCCACCACGCGCGCTCGTCGGCCGGGACGACGACGTTGCCTCGATCCTCACACTTCTCCGCGACCCCGCGGTCAGGATGCTGACCGTGGTCGGCACCGGAGGTGTGGGGAAGACCGCGGTCGTCGCCGCAGTGACGAGGGAACTGGTGACATCGGGCACCGACGTCACGCCGGTAGATCTGTCGGGATGCGAGTCCGCGACAGACGCGGTGACCCAGATCGGCAACACCATGGCGACGCCGCCCGAATCGGAGAAACCACACGTCGTCGTGGTCGACAGTCTCGAACGGATCCGCTCCGAGGTGCGCGCCCTCGGCGCGCTCCTGACTGCCCACCCGCACGTCCGGCTCCTCGCAACGAGCAGGGCCGCGACCGATCTGTCACACGAATACCGATATGTACTGCGCCCTCTCCCCTGTCCGGACGCAGACGGTGCCCCCAACATCGACGCGTCGACCAGTCCAGCGCTGAAACTCTTCCTCGATCACGCCCGCCGGGTTGCCTTCGAACGAGACCTCGGGGCCCAGGCCCACACGGTCGCCTCGATTTGCCGGCAACTCGGCGGGCTTCCCCTCGCCCTCGTGATCGCCGCCCATCAACTGAGCACGTTGACGCTGGACGCCTTGGCGGCGCGGATCGAAGACGGTTGGTCGCCGAACATGCGTGGACCCGCTGATCTTCCCGACCGTCACCGCACCTTGACCCGCACCGTTGCGGACACCGTGTCGCTGCTCGAGCCGGTCGATGCCGCCTTGTACAAGGTCCTTGCGGTTTTCGACGGCGTCATCGAACCTCGAGCACTGTCAGCGATTCTCGCCGATTCGGTGGGCGAACTGCATGGACCTGCCGAAGTCTGTTCTCCGCACGCGGTGGTGGATCACCTCGACGAATTCGTGCGCCTCAGCCTGCTCACTCCGGTGCCCGATCGGCCGGACCGTCGCAGACCCGCCTTCGCGATGGCGCAGACCACGCGCGACTACGGCCGGCTACTACTGCGGTCGGAACCACAGCCCGCGACCGCCAGAACTGCCCACGCACAGTACTTTCTGCACAGAGTGCTCGACGGCGCGGACCTCGTGGGGCCTGCCGCCGACGACTGGCTCACACGCACCGACGGTGACCTCGGCGACATCAGGTCGTCACTACGGTTCTACCTCGAACTGGGCGACGAACGCGCAGTCGACCTTGCCGCAGGAATGCGCAGCTACTGGCTCGCGAGAGGTCTCCTGCAGGAGGGCTTGCACTGGCTCACCGACAGTCTTCGGCTCACGGGAGACAGGCGGTCCGTGCCAGCCGTGCGCGCCCGCGAGGCCCGGGCAGTTCTCACCGGTGCCGCGTCGTCATATGCGCATGCGCTCGCCGAACTGGACGAATGTGCACGTCTTTGGCAGGAATTGGGTGAACCGACCACGCGAGCCCGCACTCTCGTCGACCTTGCCGCCGCCCGATTCGAAGTACACGGATTCGACGCCGCCCGCCCGCTCTTCGAGGAGGCCATCGCCAGCCTCGACGACGCGGACGACCAGTGGTGGGCAGCCCGCGCCCGCAGCCTCTTCGGCGCCTCGGCCGCCGCGACCGGCCACCACCGCGAGCTTGCCCGCAGCACCCTGGACCGTGCCGTCGAAGGGTTTCGCGGTGTCGGAGACAGCTCGTACACCAACGTGCCACTGCAACAACTCGGCCGCATTCTCCATGAGGACGGCCACGACACTCAGGCGACAGCGCTGCTCGCAGAGGGACTACGTCTGGCCCAGGACGCCGGTGATGCCTGGAACAGTTCGGTCTTCCTCAACCTCATCGCCGAGATCGAACTGGGCCGTGGCACCGTCGTCGCGGCTGCCACCCATTACCTCGAGAGCCTCGCTCTGGCGGCCGCGATCGGTGCGAGACCACGTTTCATCTGGTGTCTGGAAGGTCTTGCCGTGTGCCTCCACGATCTCGGCGACAGCGACTATGCCGCCCGGCTGGTAGGTCTGGCCATGTCTGTCCGCTCGACATTGAATCTGCATGACTGGATCGAATTCCCCGCCAGAGCGATAGATTTGACCGGAATCCTCACCGGACCGCCGTCCAATCTCTCGGTGCTGCACGCAGAAGGCTTCCGAATGACAGTCGGTGACGTCCTGGCCTACGCACCGCAGCTCGTGGCCGCCCGCAGCGCCCGGCGTAGTCGACAGGATCGCTATCCCGACGGTCTGACCGCCCGCGAGGTGCAGGTGCTCCGGTTGATCGCGGCCGGTTCGACCAGCCGGGCGATCGCCACCGAACTCGTCATCAGCATCGAGACCGTCGGCAGGCACATCAGCAACCTGTATCGCAAGATCGGGGCCTCCGGGCGAGCGGACGCAACCGCGTATGCCATCAGATCCGGGCTGATGGACGACTGACGCCCGCCACGACTCGAGTGCGGTCGGTTGCGCACGGGGTGCGGTTCAGAGCCGGAGTTGACGAGAACTTGTGATGCGCCGACCGGTGTTGTCGGAGAAGGCTTACGAGCGATACGACAACTTCGACTGAAGGAGCGACTGGTGCACGCAATCCGCGGCGACATCGACACCCCCACGCGATCGGCGATACACGACCTCGTCGTCGAATTCACCTGGAAGCTCGACCATGCGGAGCCGGCCGGRTTCGCGGAACTGTTCGAGACAGACGGAAGGTTCGTCACCGGTCAGGCGGTCACGGCCGGCACTGCCGCACTGCAGGCGTTCGCCGACGGACGCACAGCAATGGCTCGCACGTCCCGAAGCGTGCTCAGCAACCATCGCCTCGTTCGTCTCTCCACCTCGTCGATCGAGGGCACGGTGCTCGTCACCTTGTACATGCACGACGGACTCGAGGCTGGTGAACCCATCGCACAGTCGGTGGCGGAATACCGGGACATCTACGTTCGGGGCGCCGACCATGTGTGGCGTTTCCGTGAGCGGCGCTCGGTTCCGATCTTCACGAGGTCGGTGTGAATCCGGCCGGCAGCACGGTCGGCGAGGCCACCGATCGAACGCACCTGCTGCACACGTTGGATCTGGCGAGAACGGCGCGCGCCGACGGCAACCGGCCATTTGGTTCCCTTCTCGTCGATGCCGCAGGGATCGTTCTGCTGACGGCAACGAACACCGCAGTCACCGACCGCGACGTCACTGCGCACGCCGAGACCAATGTGGTGCGCGCGGCGTCGGCGTCCAGGTGGGCTTCGGCTCTTGCCTCGACCACGCTGTACAGCAGCGCGGAACCGTGCCCGATGTGCGCCGGCGCGATCTATCTGAGCGGCATAGGACGCGTGGTGTACGCACTCGCAGCCAAGGATCTGGCGTCATTTCCGGGGGCATCGGACCAGGTCCGCACGGTCCCTACGCCCATGGCGGAGGTGCTCGCAGGTGGCGATGGTCGTCCGGAGATCCGGCATCATCCGATGGGACAGGCCGCCCTCGAACCCCACCTCGACTACTGGACGGGGCAGGCACGATGATCCTCACCTCGACGGTTCGCCTCACTGCCGGGGACGGCCACACGTTCCGGGCCTACTCCGCGGGACCCGAAACACGTCACCATCGCGGTGGAATCGTTCTGCTGCACGAAATCTTCGGTATCAACCGTTACATGCGGACCATGGCTGAGATCTTTGCGGCGCAGGGGTTTCAGGCGCTCGTCCCCGACTTGTTCGCCCGCCAGGAGGCTGATGTCGAACTCGACTACACCGGGGAGGACTTCACTCACGCGATCGAGCTGCGGGACAACCTGGACCTGTCCACCGCCGGCCTCGACATTTCCGCGGCAATCCAGTGGCTTCGCCGAAGCGACTGGGGCAATGGGCGGGTCGGTGCGCTCGGCTACTGCCTCGGCGGCGGTCTGGCTATCCTGGCCGCCGCGAATGCCGACGTCGATACTGCGGTGAGCTACTACGGCGTCGGAGTGCAGGACCGCCTCGACGTGGCCGAACAGATCGATGTCCCCGTCCTGTTCCACTTCGCCGAAAATGATCACTATTGCCCGCCCGAGGCACGAACCGCCATCGCGGAGGCGTTCGCCGGGAACCCGGAGGCGGAGTTCTACCGGTACCCCGGTGCGAACCACGCGTTCGCAACCTTCGGACGCGACACGTTCGATTCCGAAGCAACCGATATCGCGTTCGAGCGCACCCTGCTGCATCTGCAGCGGTGGCTGGACTGACCTGACACATCCCGAGTTCTCGTCATTGCGTCCACAACTCGAACCCGCCAGGCTCAGTACAACGAGACTTTCGCCACACCGCCAGTCTCGAAAGATCGCGCGAACCGCGAGTCCCTTCAGGTCCCCGACCTCACTATTCTCGGAGAAGGAAACGACCGATGCACATACTGCCCCGACACGCCGTCATCGCCGGCCTGGTCACACTTGCCCTGGTATCGACGGCAAGTTGTAGTTCCTCGGACACAGAGTCCCGAACCGATGGCCTTCTCGACGTCACGGTGGGTCAGCTACCCATCGTCGACTCCGTTCCCTTCACGTTTGCGGTCGACAAGGGATTCTTCCGCGAGGAAGGGATCAACGCGACCGCAGACTTCACCAATGCCGGTGCCATGATCACGAACTTGGTCAACGGCTCCGACCAGTTCGCTCTCGGAGAGACAGCGATCGTCATCCAGGCGTTCGACAAGGGGCTCCCGCTGCGGATCGTCGGGGGCGTGACCAAGAGCACCGATCTCCCCGCTGAGGACACCGGAGTCGTGCTCGTCGCGAAGAACAGTGCCGTCAAGACACCCGCAGACCTGACCGGAAGAACCGTCGCGGTCGGGGCACTGAAAGGCAGTGGCGAACTGTCTCTCCGTGCCGCGCTCGACAAGGCCGGGGCGGACAGCGACCAGGTGAAATTCCTGGAAATGCCGTTGTCGGACATGACCGACGCCCTCGCCAAAGGCCATGTCGACGCCTTCAGCACGATCTCACCGTTCGATACCGCCGCGCTCGCCCAGGGTGCCACCCGCTTGATGTCACCGGGCGCAGAGGCGGTGCCGGGTGGCATGCAGCTGACCGTCGCCACCTCGCAGAAGTTCGAACAGGAAAATCCGGAGGCAGTGCAGGGCTTCGTCCGGGCACTGAACCGGGGCATCGAATACGCCGCCGCGCACCCGGACGAGGTGCGGGCAGTGCTGCCGGCGATCAGCCCGGTTCCCGCTGAACTGATTCCGGCAATGCGGCTCCCTGTCTTCGACGCCGGCGACCCCCGCGCCGCACTGACGCTGTGGACCGGGCTGATGGAGCAGTATCAGTTCGTCTCAGGAGACGTCGATGTCGACGAGTTGATGAGCTGATCGATCATGACCACGCTCACGCGCACGCCTCGGCCCCCGGCCGCAACCTCACCCTGGTTTCCACTCCCCCAGCGACGCCTGGCCACGCGGGCAGCGGTCATCGTCGCAGCCCTGGCAGGCTGGCAACTGGCGGTGCAGTCCGGGCTGTTGCCCTCGAGTTCGATACCGACTGCCACACAATCACTGTCGGCTCTCGCGTCGATGACGACCACGCCGGAATTCTGGATGACGCTGGGCCAGACCGCGGTGGGCTGGGTTGCGGGCCTCGCCCTGTGCGTCGTCCTCGCCGTCCCCGTCGGACTGCTGATCGGAACATCCGAGTTCCTCACCCGCAGCACACGCCTGATGATCGACTTCCTGCGCACCATTCCCGCGGTCGCACTCACCCCCGTTCTGCTGCTGATCCTCGGCTCGACGATGGAGATGAAGGTGCTCCTGGTCGTGTTCGGGGCGTGCTGGCCGCTACTGACGTCCACCGTCGACGGTGTGCATAACGTCGACCCTGTCGCCGCCGACACCGTGCGGTCGTTACGACTCTCGCGGTTCGATCGCATGACGCAACTGGTCCTGCCGTCCGCGCTCCCCTTCGTGGTCACCGGATTACGCACTTCGGCCGCCATCGCGCTGATGCTGACGACGGCGGCCGAGTACCTCGGCTCGGCTCCGGGACTGGGCAAGTCACTGGGCATAGCGCAGCAGGCCGGTGGTGTGGACGTGATGTTCGCCTGGCTGATGGTCGCGGGACTGCTCGGTGTTGCCCTCAACGTGGTCTTCCTCCACCTCGAACGCCGGGTGATTCCGTGGTCGCCCGCCAACAGAGAGACAGTGAAATGATACGGAGAACAGCACGAGCGGCAGCCGTCGAACTGTGGCTGCCCATCGTGGCCGTCGCCGTGGTGTGGGTGGCGACAACACGCAGGGAGAGTTTCTATTTCCCTCCACTTCAGCAGGTGGCGCATACCTTCCAGCAGATGTGGTTGTTCGACCGGATCGGATCGGATGCCGTTCCCAGCGTGCGGAACTTCCTCGCCGGTCTGGTGATTGCGACAGTGATCGGAATCGGTGCCGGGTTGGTGCTGGCGCTGCGCGAGGGTCTCTACGATGCCGCTCACCCGGTGTTCGAGTTCATGCGCTCGGTACCTGGGATCGTGCTCGTTCCCGTCGGCCTCGTGCTGATGGGTGTCGGGGACGAGATGAAGATCGCGGTTATCGCCTACGGGACGATCTGGCCTATCCTGCTCGGCACGATCGACGGTGTCCGCTCCCTGGACCCGCTCGTACGAGACATGATGCGCAGCTATCACATTCCGTTCCACCATCGGTTGCTGCGGGTCGTCCTGCCGGGGGCAAGCCCGCAGATTCTGGCCGGAGTGCGGATCAGCGTCGCGCTCGGCGTGGTGTTGATCATCGCCAGCGAATACGTCGCGTCCACGCACGGAATCGGATACGTGCAACTGCAGGCCGAACGCACCTTCGCGATTCCGGAGATGTGGTCGGCATTGTTACTTCTGGGAATTCTCGGTTACACGAGCAACGTCGTGTTCCGCGGCATCGAACGGTATCTACTCCGCTGGTACTACGGGCTCAGGAAAGCTGGGCAAGGAGGTTCTGCATCATGACCACATCCACCACCACCCCGGCCGCAGCCACCGACCCGGATGTGCCCGCTCGTCTCACTCTTGATGTGCGGGCCGTGGCAAAATCCTATGGTCGCGGGACCGCCTCCCGGCACATCCTGGCCGACGTCACGTTCACGGTCCATCAAGGGGAATTCGTCACCGTGGTCGGCCCCTCGGGGGCAGGCAAGACCACCCTGTTGCGGTGCCTCGCGGGACTGCTCTCACCGGACGCCGGCGAGGTCGCACTGGAGGGAGAGAATGTCACCGCTCCCCCGAAGGGCCTGGCCCTCGTCTTCCAGGACTACTCACGGTCCCTGCTCCCCTGGATGAGTGTGCTGGGCAATGTCATGCTCCCGCTCCGCCGTTCGGGCCTGAAACGAACAGAACGCCACCGCATCGCCGAGCAGGCGCTGCAGGCGGTGGGCCTTGCACACGCGACGAACCTCTATCCCTGGCAGATGTCGGGCGGGATGCAGCAACGCGCCGCCATCGCCCGCGCAGTCGCGTGCCGGCCCGAAGTGCTGCTGATGGACGAGCCCTTCGCATCGGTCGACGCGCAGACCCGAGCAGATCTCGAGGACCTGATGCTCAGACTGCGTGAGGAACTGGGGATGACCGTCGTTCTCGTCACCCATGACATCGACGAAGCGGTGTACCTGGCCGACCGCGTCATCGTCCTCTCCGGCGCTCCGACGTCGGTCACCGAGATCATCCAGGTCCCCCTACCCGGCCCCCGGGATCAACTGCACACCAAACTCGAGCCGGCCTTCGCCGAGCTACGCGCACATGTCCTCGGACTGATCCGGCGCTGAAAAATCCCGAGTTCCGGGGATGAACCGACGTTGCCGACCCGAGCAGTATCGAGCAAGAACACCTCCCACCACTGACCTGAAGTGAGGGCACGAATGTCGATCAGCACAGACACCCCCGACCGGACCGACACCACCTCGATCGCCGACGAATTCAAAGACACGATGGCATCCCTGTGCGCCCCGGTCACGGTGATCACCGCCATGACCGAGGACACGCCCGTGGGTGCCACTGTCAGCGCCTTCGGCTCGCTGTCGCTGACCCCGCCCATGATCACTGTCGCCCTCGACCGCCGCTCGCGGGTGCTGACCGCTGTCACCGCCACCGGCCGACTGGGCGTGAACATCCTCGGCGAGCACGATGAGGAACTCGCCCGCATCTTTGCTACCAGCGGCATCGATCGATTCGCCGACGCACCCTGGCGGATGGACAGCGGCCTGCCCCGCTTGATCGACGCCCCCGGCTGGCTCGGATGCGACGTCGCCCGGATCGTCGGCGGCGGCGACCACGTCATCATTCTCGGGCAGGTCAGAACGGTCGAAAACCGGCCCGCCCGCACCCTCTCCTACAGCAAACGCCGATTCGGGATCCATACTCCGCTGCCCGCCTCGGCCCGTCCGTGATACCCCAACCGCAAAGGAACCGACCGATGACCTCCACCACCACTGCCCCGCTGACCTCGTGGCCGCTCGCCCGCACCGATCGGCGCGCCGCGGCCCTCGCCGCGGTCGATTCCATCCGTGACGAACTCGCGATCGGCGCAATCGAATCCGAATCGGGTCGGCGCCTCAGTGACCGCTCCATCGCAGCACTGCGGCAGTCGCGCGTGCTCGGAATCATGACTCCCGACGATCTCGGCGGCAACGTCGTCGATGCCGTCACCGCGTTCGAGGTAATCGAAAAGATTGGGCACATCGACCCCGCCACCGCCTGGACAGCCACGATTCTTCTCGAAGGTGCCGGCGAGCTCGCCACCGTGGTCAGCGAAGACACAGCCCGCAGGATCTTCGCCGGCGGCATCGCCCTCAAGGCGGCGTCCCTCAAGCCCGGCAGCGCGCAAAGGGTGGACGGCGGCTACGTGGTCAGCGGTCGGTGGGACTTCGTCAGCGGTCTCTACCACGCTGACTACGTCACCGCGACGTTCCTCATCGCCGATGAGGCCGGCAAACCGGTACGCCGGGCCGCGCTCCTGCCGCGTGGCGAGATAGAGATCCTCGACGACTGGCAAGTACTCGGCATGCGTGGCACGGGCAGCAGCAGCTTCCAGGCCGACCATGTCTTCGTCGCCGACGACATGATCTACGACCCGATGGGTGAAGGCTGCCGCACCGACACCCCGCTGTCCCGCCTCGGCATGGTGCCCTTCGTGTTGCAAATGCACCCCGGCATGGTCCTCGGCGCGGCCCGCCGGGCTCTGGACGAAATTGTCGGCGCCGCGCCGAAGATCCGGCGCGGTGGGCGGATCAACCTGCATCAGCCTCCTGCCCTGACCGAACTCACCTGGTTCCAACGCGAACTCGGCGAACTCGACGCCCGCGTCCGCGCCGCGCGCAGCCTCTGCATCGATACCCTCCACCAGGTCAACGATGTGATCGACGCAGGAGACCGTGTTCAGCTCCCACTGCTCGACCAGATGCAGACCGCCGCCTCGCTCGC
Organism: Rhodococcus sp. P4_B6; assembly: GCF_056402215.1. Classification (NCBI taxonomy): domain Bacteria; kingdom Bacillati; phylum Actinomycetota; class Actinomycetes; order Mycobacteriales; family Nocardiaceae; genus Rhodococcus; species Rhodococcus sp. P4_B6. Next base: position 9,734 of record NZ_JBFUHV010000065.1, read on the forward strand.
CGCGAAGACCTCGGTGGAAGTGGTCACCCGCGCGTTCCGGCATGCGGGTGCCGCCGCGATCCTCGACGACAGTCTCCTGTCCAAACTCCTCCGCGACCTCAACACCATCTCCGCTCATGGGGTGATGGGTGAGGCCGGTTTCGAAAGCCACGCAGAATTCATCCTCGGCCTCCAGACCGACGAGAACCGCCGGATGGTGTGACCGCGCGACCCTCGGACCCGTCACTCGAAGGAGGAACAGCGTTGCCCAAGCTCGACATCATCGTCGCCAGCACCCGTCCAGGCAGAATCGGTTTGCAGGTAGGACAGTGGGTAGCATCGGATGCCGATGTTCACGGGGGATTCTCGGAGGTCGAACTCGTCGACCTCCGAGAGGTGAACCTGCCGTTCATGGACGAACCCCACCATCGACGACTGAGCCAGAACACGCATCAGCACACCATCGACTGGACCGCCACGGTCGCCGAGACGGATGCGTTCGTCTACGAGCCGGTCGGCCTGGTCAGCTGCGGCGGCATCTCAGCCGGGACACGAGCGCCGCACAGATGATCAAGCAGGTTGTCACGACAGTGAACATGACCCCGGTGGCGGAGGCGGTCGCGATACCGTTCGTCGCCCAGTTCCTCGACGAGAAGCGCAACTTCGTCCCGACCCCGCCGTGTCCGCATCGGCCCAGGCAATGTTCGACGAGCTTGTCCGGGTGAGCCGGCCCTGCGTCCCCCGCGCGGCACGTAGAGCCGAATCGGACGGATCCCGGACGTCAATCGACGACGAAGTGCGTCCGCTCGAAGAACCGCCCGACGCCCCGTTCCCGCTGTCGTCCGATGACATACCGACCGGGGGCCATGCCGGTGGCTCCGTGCTCGGGGTGGATGAGGTAGGCGGTAACGCGGGTGTCGAGGATGCCGAGCGCGAGGCGCCGGGGGTCGTTCACCGGTGTCGACCATATGCACATGCCTTCGTCGGCGACGAGGCTGTGCGGGTTTCCGCCCGCCGCGCTCCGCAGCAACTCCACTCCCGACAGCGGGACGTTCTCCGACCGCGTCCATGGACCGGGCGTGACGACGTCGGCGACAAGCGAATACGGGACTACGATGAGGTCGCCCTGAGCCTGCATACCGTCGATGACGGTACGGATACCTCCTGATCGAGATAGTCGAACACATCGAGGCCCGTGAGGGCCGTGAGATCGGACAAGGTCATGATCGAATTCATGCGAATCACCTTCGGAGTTCGGGTTTTCGGGTTTCAGGTTCGACGAACGAGCCGGGCGTAGTCGGCGCCATTGATGCCGTAGGTCCAGGCTGCGGCATCCAACGCCGACGAAATTCGTGTCGGCACATAGATCCCGTATCGTCGCCGACGGCCGTCGCGTTCGGGGGAACCGTTGACGGCGAGCAGGATGTGATCGCTGCGGCCCCAGCCGTCCGATATCACGTAAAGCTGCAGCGTGTGACCGACATTGCCGGGATCGTCGGCTCGGTCGATCAGCGCGAGTCCGGCCGCGTCGATGTAGGTGTCCCATCCGATGCGCTCGATCGCGCATCGGCGGACCTCGACATTACGTTCGCGGGCGATACGTTCGACCGTCGGCTCGAGGACGACCCAGTCGGGGACGACAGTCCCGTGCTGCACGAAAAGCGCCCGACCATCTTCGAATTCCAGCGCAGGCGCATCCGGGTGATGCAACCGGTGCTCGTTGTGAACACGGCCCGGTATGGGCTCAGCATGCAGGGCGGTGGGCCGTTCGGCAACGACGCACACATTGTCGAACGCCCACCACCACCCGGTCGCGCCGGTCAGGGCGGTATGGACGTCGAGTAGCTCGACATCGTCGGAGCGGAACCTGGCGAGCCCAAACCGACGGTACGCGTCGTAGTACGCGACCCGATGGGCCTCTTGCTGTCCATACCAGCTCACGCCGCCGACGACGGCGGGCATCAGTGTCCGTATCGCAGCCGCGGCCCCATCGAAAAGGCTCGTGCGCAACGAATCCCACACGGCGGCTCGAATGATTGCATTGGGGCTGATGCCGACGCGGGCAGAGTTGTCGGGCGACTGGGCTCGCGCGGTCTCGATCGCCCGGCGTTCGTGCGGCCAGTCGGATCGCCCTCGGGCGATCAATGCGTCCATGCGTCTGCGCGATTTCGAAAGCATGGTTGCTATTCGGGCGGAGACGCACTGAACTCCGTCGCCGGCAAACGACAGCGTCGTCGCCAACCCCTCGGCGGCGATCAGGTCCGATCCCGCTGGAGGTGACGGCACCCAGACGAACTCCGGCCGGCTGAATCCGGCTCGACGATAAAATGTTTCGACAGCCGATTCCGCCGTGGTGCGATCGGATGGGCGTGCACACAACCCGTGCGCGAGCCATGCGTCACGCGCAGCTTCGACACCGAACATGTATTCGGCGGAGTGATCAGTGTTACCGGTGAATGTCGCTCGGTGTCGAGTCGCCGAGCGAAACGGTGCGGCGCTCACGCGACTGTGGCGGAGTCCGCCTTTCCCATAGTCATGCGTACGAGCGTGGCACGCGAATGCCTCGAACGCAAGACCTCCGGCTGACCCCCGCGATCTGTCGAGGGCCGCATCCCTCGCCGACTCGGTCCAGAGGGGTGGCCAGACACCACCCCCAGGGGGTCTAACACGACCCGCCCCTGCGCGCCACGATGGAGGAACCGGAATCGACAACACCCGCCCCGACCGCCAGAAAGCACACCATGACGTCGACCAACTACGGCGACCCGCCGACCGACGGAGCCCGGCAACACACTACCTCAACGGGCGCACTCCGAAAGGGGAACTCCCAGTGACGGACTCTGTTCTCTCGTACACCGACCGTGGGCGTACCGACGAGATGACTCTCGTCCCGGACCACTCCCCGATCGTCATCGGCCGCTCCTCGTACGCCGACCTGTCGCTGCCCACCGACCCCGACATCTCACGCCTGCACGCGACCATCGAACGCATCGGCATCCACTGGACCATCACCGACGACGGCCTCTCCCGCAACGGCACCTTCGTCAACGGCACCCGCGTGCAAGGACGCCAGACACTGCACCCCGGAGACGTCATCCAAGTCGGCGAGAGCATGCTCACCTACCATGGGGAGCCTGGCACCGACTGCGGCGTCACCCACATCGGGGGCACCGTCGACGCCGACATCGTTCTCACACCCGCGCAACGCACCGTCCTCACCGAACTGTGCCGGCCATTCCACGACGGCACCGACCACCCCATCCCGGCCTCGAACCGACAGATTGCCGACGCCCTGCACCTGAGCACCGAAACCGTCAAGACCCATCTCCGTGCCCTCTTCAGCACATTCCAGATAGAGGACCTCCCTCAGAATCAGAAACGCTCCCGACTCGTCACTCTCGCCCTCAACAACGGCATCCTCAACTAGGGTTCTGATCGGTTCCAAGCCGAAGGGGGTCGATTTCCAACCCTAAGATGCGTTTCGATGCGCGGGAGGTCCGGCGGATCCTGTTGTTGCCAACAAAATCTATCAAGCGAGGAATGCATGGATCCGATCATCGTGATTCTCGGTGGTGTGGTGGGCGCCGTCGCCGCATATGTCGTGCCGCTCTGGCTGATTCGAAGCGGCCGCAGTCCGCGGCTCGCCGCGAAACGTGAGGTGTCCACGGCGATCGACAACGGCGCGCTGCCACCGAACGCAGACATCTGGTCATGGCGAACGCGAGTGGTCGAGAACCGACAGTCGGTCGCCCGCGGCAGCTGGGCGATGCTCGCCGCCGGTGTCCTCATGTCATTCGTCGCGCTCGCCAACTTCGCCGACGAGGGTGACTCCTTCCTGACGTGGGTGTTCGTATGGTTGGCCGCCACGTTACTTGCCGCGGTGTTCGGGATGCATCGCCAGGTGAAGCGGGCGGATGCTCTAATCGCGGCTATCACCGCAGGACCAACTGGAACAACTAATTCCGGTCCTCGTTGAGTAGACACTCGCATTCGACATTCGGTCGTACGGCGACGCGCGCGAATAGGACGAGCGCGAATAGACTGTGCCCGCAGGTACGCTCGCCGATCTCGGCGGAGCCCGATACTCGCGAGACAAGGAGGACGCATTCGAATGCGACGCGTCGTGCGGGCCTTCTGGGGGCCGCGGCCGGAGCCGGTCGAAGCGCTGGCGGGGCGGTGGCGGCAGACTGTGGAACAGGTCTCGCAGCTGCTGCCGGAAGTCGCGTCACCGGTGGAAGGCAACTGGCGGCAGGTGCACGCGTCGGGACCGGATACCGCTTGTGCGCCGGATGAGCTGACAGCCGTTCTCCTCGTCGCGCAGGAGGCGGAGGCGTGGTCGGATTTGACGGGCACCGGGTTGCGGTTGCTCTGTACCGGTGAGGCCGGGTGGGCGGTCGAACTCTCCGGCGTGGCCGGAGGTACCCCGCAGTTTCTGTTGCAGTCAATGGTGATGAGTGTCGACGCGCCCCACGGTGCCGTCGTCCCCGAATCTGAACTGCTCACGATGCTTGCGTCGACGTGGGAACCGGACTTCGGCGACGTGACCGACGACGACACTCTCGATGCCCTCGAGGACGACGCCGGATTCGTCGTCGGCGATCCTGTGGTCGGCCGGTCCGGCTACCTGTGCTCGGCCCGCGCAGTCCTGATACCCGACGGCCTGGAGGCGAGCCGTCGGGCCGTTCCGGACGGCGGCGTGCTTCTTCAGATCGCAGCGTCGGGCGAGATCGACACGGTGGTCAGCGTGTACGAGCAGCTGCGGGACGCGGGCGCACTCGCACCGCTCCCACGGCCGCTGGACCGGCCGACGCTGTGAGGTCGCGGCAAGCCGCGCATGTCAACCGAGTTCTACTCGCCTTCGGGTTCTGCAGTCCTCGGCTGCTCGGTCTGCTTGGGTGCAGCCGGCACCCATTCCCGTAGTTGCTGCACCACCGTCCCGTAGAACGCGTCCGCCGAGGACGTCACGCTGCTGATGAAACTCGCCGCCGTTCCCGACCTTCGACCGCCCATCGGGAATGACTGCTCGAGGCAGAAGGACACTATGTCCCCGGACCGGCCGGCGGTGAGCACTTTCGGATCGGCCCGCACCGCCGCGATGTGCTCGCAGGCCTCGTTTCCCCGCTCGGAAAACACCGCCTCCACCTGCACATCGCCGGGGACATCCTTGAGTTGCTTGAGCAGCCACGACAGCCGGCGACCGGAGGTTCCCTCGTTCGGTGCGTCTACGGTGGTGCGGCACCGGATCTTGTTGGTCCGCACATCCGCGATCACCACCAGATCGCCCGCAGTCTCCGGGATCCGCAGGACCGCCTCGAACACGCCGTCGGCCGACAACCGCTCGGCAACCGCCGCATTGCGGGCCACCGGATCGGTGCTGTGCCTGCGCGGCAGGACGTGTTTGACGGTGACCCCCAACTCGGCCGTCAGTCGCAGTGCGAGATGCCGGGACAGGGACACCCAGGTGTCGGCCACGGAGGCGGCTTTCTGGTCGCCGGCGCGCAGGGTGCCGGCGGTGACCGCGTCGCGGACCGTGACCCAGTGCCTTCCCATGTCGACGAACTCGACCGCCCCGGAACGCGGATGGTCCAGGTACCGCACGAACTCGGCAAGGACCCACGCCTGCAGATCGTCGTCGATTCCGCCGTGGGACAGCAGCATCCGCGCCTCGTGCGCCACCTCCGCCCACGACAAATGCCGTAGAGCGACCTTGGCGAGCTTGCGCCGATCGACCTCCACCGGCAGCTCCCCCGCGCTGGCCGGGACGTCGTTCGACAAGCTGACCACGACGTCGTACTTCTTCTTCCGAGCTACGTCGAGATAGTTCTCGAGCTGCTCCTTCTTCAGCTTGCCGCTGCCGGTCTTGACCTCGAGCAGACCGGTCCACACCCTGCTGCCGCGGGCGACCTTCAACACGGCATCCGGAATCACCTTCGTCTCGCCCCGCTCGTACGCCACCTCCACGTACCCCTCGAAGGTGCCCGCGGGAGCCCCCACCCGGGCACACACCGCGCGTGCGAACGGACGCACCGCCTGCATCGTCGCGATCAGTGCGGACGTGGCACGCCGCTCCTGCTCCTCACCCGCGCCGACGCCGATGACCGAGAACAACCGCGCCGGCTGCCAGGTGTCCTGTTCGGCGAGGCCGAACACGAGTGGCTTCGACTTCTTCACCGCCCGCTTGGCAGTGCGGACACCCCGGGTCGTCGCTTTCCGTGGTGCGGCCGGTGTCGTGGGCAGTTCGGGCACCAATTGCGGGGCGTCGCCGGTGGAGCCGGGCGGCGCCACCACGGCGGATTCCTCACTGTCGGATGGGGTGTCGGCGGTCGCGGTGAGTTCGGGGTCCTGGTCGTCGTCGATGTCGACTCCGAAATCCGTGGCCAACCCCGCCAGCCCGGACTCCCAGCCCTGCCCGACCGCCCGAACCTTCCAGTCGCCATTGCGGCGGTACACCTCGCCGAATACGAATGCCGACTCGGTGGTGGCATCGGCAGTGACGTACTCCGCCAACGTGTGCCCGGCACCGTCGACGACCCGGAGGGCGAGTTTGCCGAGGTCACCGAACCCGCCGGCAGCGACACTGCCGCCGAGGGCAACGGTGTGCACATCGTCCGGCACGGCGGACAGATCGATCGCGATCCTCGCCTGCGCCCCTTCCTCGGTGCCGCTCGCGCCTAGGAACCGAATCGATCCGTCGGTCGACTCCGGCTGGTTGTAGAACACGAAATCGGCATCGGAGCGCACCTTCCGGTCCGCGTTCAGCAGCAATGCCGACGCGTCGACCTCGACGTCCGACTCGGTCCACCCGAGCACCACGTCGATCTGCTCCACGTCAGCGGGCAGGGACAGGTTCTGCCCCTTGGACAGCATCGGAAACTCCACCAGAACCACCTTTGTTCGACCCGGTACCGCAACGACCTGTGCCGCCGGACAGGGCCTGTGCCGACAACCGACGTCCGTCGCATCAACTGCGCATACTAATCGGTTCGTTTCGCTCACGGACACCACCCGGCAAACATCGTGTCGCCGCGGGCATTCACGCCGTCAGCGGGTCGACAACACCCCCGGTTCTGTGTCGGCTGCGTGAATGACACTGCCGAACAGACGAAATGAGCACGGATCGACGACTGCCGAACACCAGCAGGTTTCAGCATTCGCAGCCGCGCGACCATGCCCCGCCGACGAGGCTCACCCTGTGCAGCTATCCCCGTGACCGCGCCGGCGGAGGTTCACGAGCAGGCCGCCGGAGGCCGTAGCGCACCACGAAAATGACCATTGACTAATTTTTTAGTCAGTGTGATGATTTCGCCATGACCAACACGCCACAACTGCAGAAGACCACCGGAAGTACCACCTCGACGATCTGGCAGATGCCCGCCGAATGGGCGCCGCACGAACGGTGCCTCATGGCATGGCCCACCCGAGAAAGCCTCTGGGGTCCGTACTTCGAAGAGGCAAAATCCGAATACGCTGCGACCGCGAACGCGATCGGCGAATTCGAACCCGTACTCATGATCGCCAACCCCGGCCAGGCCGGCGAAGCCCGCGCCGCGTGCAGCAGCCGGGTGGACGTCGTGGAATTGGCGATCGACGATTCCTGGATCCGGGATTCGGGTCCGTTGGTCGTACTCGACCGGACGGGGCAACGTTCCGCCGTCGACTTCGGCTTCAACTCGTGGGGCGAGCGTTTCCAGCCATACGACAAGGACGCCACCATCAGCCGGCGAGTGCTCGCTGCCCTCGGGATCGACCGCATACCGTCGGGCATGGTCCTCGAAGGCGGATCGATCACCATCGACGGCGAAGGCACCCTGATCACGACCGAGCAGTGCCTGCTCAACGAGAACCGCAATCCGTCGATGTCGCGGGCGGAGATCGAGAACGAATTGAAGACGCGTCTGGGTGTGTCGACAGTGATCTGGCTCCCCTACGGTCACTTCGACGACGCCCACACCGACGGGCACGTCGACGGCGTGTGCACATATGTGCGGCCGGGAGTCGTGATCGCCCAGACGTGTGAAGATCCCGAGCTGCCCGATTTCGAGCGCATGGCCGCGAACCTGCAGGTCCTACGCGAGTCGACGGATGCCGCGGGACGGCAGCTCGAGATCCTCGAGTTGCCCCAGTTCCCGGTACAGACACTGCCGGACGGCACCGCGACGATGGTGGCGTACGCCAACTTCTACGTCGCCAACGGCGGAGTGGTCGTTCCGATCGCCGGGCACGACCTCGACGAGCAGGCGCTGGCGACGCTGCGCCTCGCTTTTCCCGACCGCGAGGTAGTCGGTGTGCCGGGCAACATCGTCGCGTACGGCGGCGGCGGCGTGCACTGCATCACCCAGCAGATCCCCGCGGCCCACTCCGCTCGGGAGACGGCGCGATGAACCCTCGTGACAACGGCGCCCTTGCGGGGGTGATCGGTCAGAATGTCGTGGACGCCGGCGCCTTCGTCGTCGTGAGTGCGGTCGAGACCGTGCTGCCCTCGCCGGCCCGCGACCGGCCGTCGACAAGGATGCCGGTCCGCGTCGGCGCGGTGCAGACCTCCTGGCACCCGGGCCCCGTAGAACATCGGGCCGTCCTGGCGAGCGGGGTGCGGCGGGCCGCCGACTTGGGTGCACAGGTCGTATGCCTGCAGGAGCTGACCCTCAGCCCGTACTTCGCGACCGTCCCCGACAACACCGACGCCGCGAATCACAGCGAGTCGATCCCGGACGGCCCCACGACCTCGTTCGCGCGGGAACTCGCGGCCCGGCACGACATCTTCGTCCACGCCTCGCTCTACGAGCACAGCGACACCGGACGCGGGTTCAACACCGCGATCCTCGTCGCCCCGGACGGCGCGGTGCTCGCGCGGACCCGCAAACTCCACATTCCCGCCTTCCCCGGCTACCACGAGGACCGCTACTTCGACTCGGGTGACAGCGGATTTCCGGTGATCCCGGCTGCGGGTGGCCAATTCGGGTTCCCCACCTGCTGGGACCAGTGGTTCCCCGAATTGGCGCGAGCGTATTCGATGCGGGGCGCCGAGATCCTCGTCTATCCCACGGCGATCGGGAGCGACCCCGAGCTGAAAGATTTCGACACCCAACCGATGTGGCATCAGATGATCTCGGGGAACGGCCTGGCCAACGCCACCTTCATGGTTGCCGTCAATCGAATCGGCGACGAGGACGGGATCACCTTCTACGGATCGTCGTTCATCTCGGATCCCTATGGGCGCACGATCGTTCAGGCGCCCCGTCACCGCGACAGTGTCCTCGTCGCGGATCTCGATCTGGATCAGCGCCGTGACTGGCTCACGTTCGGCTTGTTCGACACCCGCCGGCCCRCCAGCTACCGCGATCTCGTCGACGAGTCGCATGCAACCACGCCCTGACGGGCAACTGCCGTGCCCGCGGCTCGCTCCGCGGCACACAACACAGGTTCACCACTTTCGAGGGATCGAACATGCGCATCAACAAGTTACGGATCGTGGCGGTCGCCGCGTGCACGGTAGTCGTCCTGGCGGGTTGCGGGGGTCGGCCGGAGCTGGTCCCCGCAACCGGAAACAACACGACCTTCCTCAGTCTCCCCCCGACCACGGATGCTGCCACCGGTCACACCGACAGCGCGACATGGGCGCTGTACCGCGACCCCACCACCGTCGATCCGGCCACCGCATTCGACTATCCGGAGAACACGGTCATATCGACCATGTGCGAATCGCTTCTGCGGCAACAACCGGACGGCGCCATCACGCCCGGACTGGCGATTGAATACCACTACACGTCACCGACCACACTGGTACTGAAACTGCGCTCCGGCGTGCGCTTCTGGGACGGACAGCCCCTCACTCCCGCCGATGTGGTGTTCAGCTTGCAGAGGAACAAGGATCCCGAGGTCGGTGGCTTCTACGGCACCGTCCTCGATCGGATCACGTCGATCAGCGCCGACGGCCCCGACACCGTCACGCTCGTGCTGAGCAGCCCGGACTACTGGCTGCCGGGTGAGCTCGCGGCGATGCCGGGGGTCGTCGTCCAGGAACGGTTCGCCCGCGCCCGGGGCCGTGATTACGGGACACCCGGCGGCGGCGCCATGTGCACGGGCCCGTACCAGTTGGCGGAGTGGACGTCAGGGAAGACGCTGAAGGTCGAAGCGAACCCCGACTACTGGGACTCGTCCCTGAAGCCGATGACCCGCGAGATCGAGTTCCGCGGTGTGTCCGACGCGGCGACCCTGACGACGGGTCTGGCGACCGGCGAGATCAGCGGCACGTGGATCACCGACACCTCCACCCTGCCGCAGCTGCAGCGGACGAGCAACGTCACCGTGCACGTCGGGCCGTCGTTCGAGACCGAGTTCTTCATCCCCGCCAATCTCACCGGCGTCCTCGGCGACCGCCGTGTGCGACAGGCGTTGTCGCTCGCGTTCGATCGGCAGAGCTTCGACGGTGCCGTTTATCAGGGCAACGCGGTCGGCCCGCGCCTGTCGACGAACCCGGGAACGTGGGGATACGCCAGGGACACGTTCACCGCGGCCTGGGACGCCGCCCCCGAACAGACACGAGACCTGGCCAGGGCGAGACAGCTCGTCGACGAGGCAGGCGCGGCCGGCAAGCCACTGGTCATCGGCACATCCACCGGGCTCGCCACCGTGAACACCGCCGCGAACGCGTGGCTGGAGGCGGCCGAGGCGATCGGGCTCGACGCGAGCCTGCACAACGTCTCGCCTCAGAACTACATCAACTTCTTCACCGATCCGGACGCGCGCGCCGCCGTCGACGCATTCAGTTCGACGACGTACGGCGACTACGCGGATCCTGCGGCGTTGATCGCCTCCTACGTAGAGCCGAACGGCGTCCAGAACTACTCGGGTTACGCCAACCCCGACCTGTCTGCGGTGCTGGCCCGGGCCCGCACCGAACCGGACCCCGCACGCCGGGCCGAGGCGACGATCGAGGCCGACCGACTGGTCATGCAGGACCTGCCCTGGATCCCGATGTCCCACCCCGCGTCGTTCCTGGTTCTGGACAAGCGGCTGACCGGCGCCCCGTCGTCGTTCGCCTACATGCAGGCCCCGTGGCTGGCCCAACTCGGCGGCGGGAGCTGACATGCGTGGATTCATTTTCCGGCGCGGCGCCCTCCTGCTCGGGACCTTGGCGGTGGCCAGTGTTGCGATCTACGTCGCCCTGGACCTGGCGCCGGGTGACCCGATCGCGGTGCTGACCGGCGGACGGCAGGTCACGCCGGAAGCACGGGCCCTGCTGACGGCGCGATACCACCTCGACGACCCGCTGCCCGTGCGCTACTGGTATTGGCTGACCTCCGCGCTACAGGGGGATTTCGGGTACTCGCTCGCCGGCAAGGAAGACGTGTCGACCCTGATCGCGCAGCGTGCACCCACGACGATCGAACTGGTGGCCTACGCGTCGCTCATCATCGTCGTCGTCGGGATCGGCATCGGCGTTCTCAGTGCGCTGAAGCCCGGTCTCGTCGACACCGCGGCCCTGCTGGTCACCAYGGTGCTCGCCGCGATCCCGTCGTTCGTCGCCGCCCTCATCCTGATCAGCATCTTCGCGGTCAACCTGAACTGGTTCCCCGCGTTGGGAGAAGGCGAGGGGTTCGCCGACCAGATCGTCCACCTCACGCTCCCCGCCGTCGCGCTGGCCTGCTCCTCCCTCGCGCTCGTCGCACGCATCACCCGCGCGTCGGTCCGTGACGAGGCCAAGCGTGAGCATGTGCACACCGCGATCAGTCGGGGACTGCCGTACCGGGCCGTGTTGCGGCGTCACATTCTCCGCAACGCCGCCATCCCGATCACGACCGTCACTGGCCTCACCATCGCCACGCTGATCGTGCTGGTGTCGATCGTGGAACAGGCATTCAACCTCAACGGATTGGGGTCGACGTTGGTCACCGCCGCACAGAACAAGGATTTCGCTGTGGTTCAAGCTGTCTCGCTACTCATGGTGGTGGCGTTCGTGATCGTCAACGGCATCGTCGACGTCCTCTACGCACTGCTCGACCCGCGCGTGAGTCTCGGAACGGCGGCGGCGTGATGGCCACCGGGCACTCCCCCGTCATCGGAGCCGCCACAACCACCCGCAGGCCCGGAGTTCCAGGCCTGCGCCGGGTGGGATGGCTGGGCTACACGAGCGCGGCGATCATCGTGCTGGCCGCAGTCATCGCGGTGTTCGGCCCACTCCTCGCGCCGTACCCGCCGAATCAGAGCGATCTCGCCCACGCGTTCGTCGGGGCCGGCCCCGCCCATCCGCTGGGATACGACTCCCAGGGCCGCGATATTCTGTCGCGTCTGCTGGTCGGTGCGCGCTCGTCCATGCTCGGCGCCTTCGTCGTCATCGCTCTCGCAATGGTCGCCGGGACGGTTCTCGCCGTTACCGCGGCCTGGCGAGGGGGTTGGGTCGACAGCGTCACCTCCTCGGGTTCGGACCTGGTCTTCGCCTTTCCCGGGCTGTTGCTCGCGGTGCTCGCCGCGGCGGTGTTCGGTCCCAGCCAGTGGTCTGCGGCCCTGTCACTGGCGGTCGCATACACCCCGTACGTGGCGAGGATCGTCCGAGGAGCGGCGATCCGGGAACGATCGCTGCCCTATATCGAGGCACTCGAGGTTCAGGGAAGGGGTGCCTGGGCCATCTGCGTTCGGCACATCGTCCCCAACATCGCACCCATGCTCGTCGCGCAGGGAACCATCCTCTTCGGCTGGGCCGCACTCGATCTGGCCGCGATCTCCTTCCTCGGCCTCGGTGTCCAGCCACCACAGGCCGACTGGGGCGTGATGGTCTCGGAGGGACAAACCGGTGTGTTGCAGGGATTCCCCGCCGAATCGCTGGCCGCAGGCACAGCACTGGTGCTCGTGATCGTCGCGTTCAACATTCTCGGCGAGCGGCTCAACGACAGACAGGCGAAGGAACTCTCATGACAGAAGCGATATCCCACCTCGCATCTCGTTCGCCCATTTCGGCGGCGCCGGCGCCGACCGCCCCGCTCGTCGCCGTCGAGGGGCTGAACCTGACGCTCGATGTCGCCGGCCAGACGCGGCAGGTTCTCCGTGATGTGTCACTGACGATCCAGCGCGGCGAGGCCCTCGGGCTTGTGGGTGAATCCGGTGCCGGCAAGTCCATGACCCTGCGGGCGATCGCCCGGCTGCTACCGGAGCGGGCGACCACGAGGGGCACCGTCCGGTTCGAGGGACACGAGATGCTGAGTCTGCGGGGCGAATCGCTGCTCCGGGCCCGCAGCGGAATTTCGGTGATATTCCAGGACCCCCGGGCGTACATCAATCCGGTCCGGCGCGTCGGGGACTTCCTCACCGAACAACTCCGAATCGTCGCCCGCGTCGACCGGCACGAGGCGACCCGCCGTGCCCAGAGAATACTGTCGGAGGTCGGCATCACCGACACCGCCCGGCGGATGCGCCAGTACCCCGGCGACCTGTCCGGCGGGATGCTGCAGCGGGTGATGATCGCCTCGGCCCTGCTGTCCGACCCGAAGCTGATCCTCGCCGACGAGCCCACCACCGCCCTCGATGTCACCACGCAGTCGGAGGTGATGGCCATTCTCGACGAACTGCGTCACGATGCGGGTGTCGCCCTGCTGTTCATCACTCACGACCTCGATCTGGCTGCCGCCGTGTGCGATCGGACCTCGGTCATGTACGCAGGCCAGATCGTGGAGACCCAGGCCTCCACCGGACTGCACCATCATCCGCGACACCCCTACACGGCGGCACTCGCCGCGGCCCGCCCGGATCTGGACCATCCACGGCCCAGGCTCGCCGCCGTCCCCGGCCGCCCGATCGGAGCATGGGAGGCCGCAGAGACCTGCGCATTCGCCGACCGGTGCCCCCGCAGGCTCACACTCTGCACGGAGTCGGGGCCGGTCCCCCTAATCCGAGAATCCGACCACGCGGTGCGCTGTCTGCGCATCGACAATCACGATCCACTTCAGGAAGGAACTCCGAATGACTGACCCGGTGCTGACGGTGACCGGTCTCAGCAAGACCTTCGGCACGTTCACGGCGGTCGACGGTGTCACGTTCGAACTTGCCGCGGGCTCCTCGCTCGGCGTCGTGGGCGAATCGGGCTCCGGCAAGACGACCGTCGCCCGCATGATCATCGGCCTGGAGCAGCCGAGCGCCGGCACCATCACCTGCTGCGGCATCGACCGCTCCCTCCCGTCCCGGGCGACCCGTGCCCGGCGCGCGCGGGCACGCGAGGCGCAGATGGTGTTCCAGGATCCGTACACGAGCCTCGACCCGCACAAGACGATTCAGCAGACGCTCACCGAGGCGGTGCGGCTGTACGACACCCACTCGGGAGCAACGCAGTCCGATCGTGTGCAGGAGATCGCCGACCTGGTGTCGCTCGATACGCGGCTGCTGGCCTCCATGCCCGGCCACCTGTCGGGTGGCCAGCGGCAGCGCGTCGCGATCGCGCGTGCCCTCGCAGCCGAACCTCGCGTGCTCGTGCTCGATGAAGCCGTCGCGGCTCTCGACGTGTCCATCCAGGCTCAGATTCTGAACCTGCTCGCCGACATCCGCGACGCGACCGGGATCTCGTACGTATTCATCACCCACGATCTCGCAGTCGTCCGGCAGGTCACCGAACACGTCATCGTGATGCAGAACGGGCGAATCGTCGAGAGCAGTCGAACGGAGGATCTGCTCCGCGATCCCCGGCACCCCTACACCCGCACGCTGCTCGACAGCGTTCCCCGCCCCGGATGGAGACCACAGCGGCGGCGGGTGCGGCCCGACGATTCCAGAACGCCCACCGCACCCGGAACGTAGGTGCGAGAGCGCACCGTCAGGGCCGGGGTCCGAGTTCTGCGGTGATCGCTCCGGCGGCGAGCTGCTGGGCCCGTTCGAGGGTGATGGATCCGCTGAGCCAGCGTTCGCTCAGCCCCTMGATGAGGGCGGTGAGGCGTTCGGAGGCGTCGGCGGGGTCGGCGTCCGGGTCGGCCAGTTCGACGGCCTGCGCCTCGACGATGAGGGTTTCGACGTCCTTTGCCCAGGCGCGGGTCGCGTCGCGGAGTTGGTCGCGGAGGTCTTCGTCGAAGATTGCGGTGGCCCGGAGTTCGCCCCAGGCGATGCTGTTTTCACGGACGGAGGGGGTGTTCTGAATCTCGAGCAGGAGCGTCTGTTCGAGCTGGGTCCGGGGGTTCGTCGAGGCAAGGGCCTCCGTGGTGTAGCGCTCGGCCCTCTCGTTGATGTGCTCGAGGGCGCGGCGCAACACACCTGCCCGGTCCTGGAAGTGGTAATAGATCAGGGCGGTCGAGACCCCGGCCTCGGCGGCGAGCTTCTCGATCCGCAGCCCGCGCACACCACTTTGCGCGATCACACGGACGGCTGCTTCCAGAATCAACGTCTGACGTTCGGACACGGAACCTCACTTTACGGGAAGGCGGCGGGGCGGCCGGTGCGGAGACCTCGGTTGACGCAGCGCGCGATCAGCCCGCGGGCTCTTGCTGGGTGGTGCAGTGGATTCCGCCGCCGCCGGCGGCGATGGCGTCGATGGTGATCTGCACCACACGACGGTCGGGGAAGAGTTGTTCGAGTTCCTGTCTGGCGGCCTCGTCCGCGGCCGGGTCACCGAACTCGGGTGCGATCACGGCGCCGTTGCAGACGTAGAAGTTGATGTATCCGGCCGCGAAGTCGTCCGATTCGAACTCGGGCCGAACGGAACCCGGCGCCTCGAGTACCACGACCTCGAGCGGGCGGCCTTGCGCATCCACCGCCGCCTCGAGGATCTCGAGGTGGCGGGTGGTCACGTCGTGGTCGAACGATTCCGGATCCGGATCGTACCCGGCGACGACCACGCCGGGACGGGCGAAACGGGCGTAGAAGTCGGTGTGGCCGTCGGTGATGTCCTTGCCCTTGATCCCGGGCAGCCAGATGATCTTGTCGAGCCCGAGCAGCGGTCCCAGTTCGGCCTCGACGTCCGCCTTGGACCATCCGGGGTTGCGGTTGTCGTTGAGCACGCAGCTTTCGGTGATGATGGCGGTTCCTTCGCCGTCGACCTCGATCCCGCCGCCCTCGAGGATGAGGTCGGTGGGCAACGATTCGACGCCGGCGCTGCCCGTGACGATGTCCGCCACTCCCGCATCCTGGTCGAAGTCCTGCTTCTCACCCCAGCCGTTGAAGTTGAAGTTAACCGCGGCCCCGGTCCCGTTGCCCCTGACGAACACCGGCCCGGTGTCACGCATCCAGAGGTCGTCGAGCGGGGCCACGACCAGTTCGACGGCGGGGCCGACGAGCCCGCGGGCCAAGTCGAGTTCCTCTTCGCGTACCAGCATCGAGACGGGCTCGAACTGCGCGATCGCCTGGGCGATGGCGGCGAGGTTGCGGCGGACCTCGGGAAGCAGCTCGGCTCCCCAGATCTCCTCACTCGCACCGAACGCCATCCAGGTCCGCTTGTGCGGTTCCCCCTCCTCGGGCATTCGCCACATCCGCTGATCATCCTCATCGGCGCTGCTGCCACCTTCGAGGTAGGACACCGGGTCGGTACACGCTGCTACCAGCAGCCCACCGATAGCGCCCAGCCCCGACTGGATGAAGCGCCGTCTGAGCATCACTCTGCTTTCCCCCTTTTTCCTTCCATCGCAACTCCGGTCCAGCCGATAACCCATTGCGACCATACTAGACTGACTAACTTTTTAGTTAGAGGGGATGCGCGAACGCATGAACACTCGTGGTGCGACCCCGTCCTTTCAATCTCGATAGGTGGCCGGGGGTGGGCCTGCGATCGGCCCGAGCGAAGCGGCGAGCCACCGGTCGTACAGGCGCATCCACGTGCCGTCCGCGCGCAGGCGGTCGAGGGTGCCGTTGACGAACCGCACCAGGTCGTCCTTGTACTTGTTGACACCGATTCCCCAGTGCTCTTCGTCCTCCATCGGTGGCCCCACGATCTGAAAATGCGGGTCCTGGGACACCAGGCCGGCCAGGAGCGAGTCGGAGGTGCTGGTCGCGTCGGCCTGCCGTTTCTGCATGGTGACGAGGCAGTCGTCCCAATCGGGGACCGCGACGATCGTGGCCTCCGGCGCGACCCGTTGGACGGTGGGAAGCGACGTGGTGTCGACGAACGTACAGACCCGCTTTCCGGCCAGGTCCGCCGGTCCCGAGATGTCGGAACCCCGCGGGACCATGATTCGTTGAAAGGCGCGGAAGTACTCGGTGGAGAAGGCGACGCGTTGGGCGCGTTCGCACGTGATCGCGGTGGCGTGAACGACGACGTCGACATCGTTGTGCTCGAGTGCTGTGAACCGGCCGGCCGAGGTAAGCAGCCGGAATTCGACTTTTGCCGGATCGCCGAAGATGTCCTTGGTGATCTCCTTCGCCACGTCGATGTCGAAGCCCTGCAGGGTGCCCGTGGTCGGGTCGCGGAAGCTGAACGGGTTCGTGTTCTGGTCCACACCGACAATCAACCGGCCGCGCGACCCGATCTCGGCGAGTGACCCACCGGGCGGCATCTGACCGGGCGGGGGCTGCGGGCCGGGCCGCAGGCTCGCGAGGGCTCCGCACGACTTGGGGGACGGTCCTGCAGGCGGCGGGTTGTTCGTGGGCGGGATGATCTGTGCGCCGTTTGTCATCGGTCGTGTGGTGTACGTGCCCGCGACCGTCGGGGTGAGTGGGTCGGGTGTTGCGCAGCCGGCGAGGACGGCGACCGCGACAATGCCGACCAGGAGCCGAGCACGCGGCGTCGCCCCCGGTCTCGAAATCCTCACCTGCGTCATCAGTGGTACTCGTTCAGTCGCGGCCAGATACCCCCGCCGACGGCGAATCCGCAGGACACGCCAATAATCATGCTACCGATCGCCAAGGACGACATCGACCGATAGGCGTCGGTCACGGCGCTTGCCTCGTCGTCGCGAAGTCGGTCGATCGCCTTTCGGAGGGCCGCGTCCATGGCCGCGAACTTCGCGGCCGACGTGCCGGAGCCGGACCCGGCGGCGATCGCCGCGGCGGTCGGGTAGTCACCGCGCTCGAGGGCGATCTCGATGTCCCGGTGCGCGGCCAGCCAGCCGTCGCGGGCCGCCACGGCGTCGCGGAGGTCGTCCGCGGCGACGTCGCCGTGCGAGCTGTCCAGCTGCCGGGTGAGCTCGTCGGACAACGCCTGGGAGTGCCGCATGTAGTCGACTTCCGATTGGGTGTCGGCCCCGCGCTGCAGGAGGGCGAGGGTCTCGTCGGCGCGGGCTTGCTGCGCCAGGATACGAGCGCGCGCAACAGTGTTGATGGGTTGTGTTCCTTCGGTTCTCGCGTGTTCGCTGGCCGACGTCGACACCAGGCTTCCGGCGATCAGCCAGACCAGGAGTCCCGCCATGAGCAGCGTCCCGACAGCGAGCCCGGGGTTGAACCGGCGCTTGCTCTTCCGCACGACGTACAGCTGGGCGAGAACGAGCGCGACGACGGCGGCCGCGGTCACCGTGAACGCGGCCGCGGGCAGTTGGGCCGTGTGCGTCTGAGTCTCGGCGACCGCCTCGGCCTGACGGACGTAGAGCTGCTCCGCCAACGGGAGGATGGTGTGCTGCATGAGCGCGGACGCATCGGACAGATAGGCCACCCCGACGGGGTTTCCGGCCCGATCGTTCGCTTGAGCCGTGGCGACAAGGTTGAAGTACTCGGCGAGGTTGCGCACGACGTCCGACAAAAGTGCCAGCGATTCGGCATCCTGAGACGACACCCCATTGGTCGCCGTGACCAGCGCATTCGACGCGTCCCCCACCGCCTGCGTGAACTGCTCCGCGCCGGCACCCGACTCGCCACCGGAGATGAAGGAGGTCGTCGCGGCGGCATCGGCGATCGACAGTGAGCTGTAGAGGGCCTGGGCGGCGTTCGCCAGGGGCTCGGTGTGGGTGCGCAGTACCTCGACTCGCTGTTGCCGCGCACCGACCGCCGCCGAGGTGATCACGCCGGCGGCGATGACCACGGCGATGAGCGCGATCCCCAGCACGGACAGCCGTCCGGGGGTGGACGTGAGGAATTCGACCCACGGGCGGCGCCCCTCGGGCTCGACGAGCAGATCCTCGTCGAGCGTCGGGGTTTCGGTGACCACGTGGTCGCCGCGGTGGAACATCCGGCCCTCCTGCACCGCCGCCGCGATTTCGGTTGAGCACCGATCCGGGCAGTGTGGCTGAGTCCAGTGTGCACCGAAGGTGGTGGTCGACGGACCGACATGATGGTCGTCGGTTGCGCTCAATCGGAGCGTGCGGGTGAACCCGAGGTCCTGCGGGGTAGCAGGGTCGGGTCGAGCAAGCTGACCGTACGCGCGGCTTTCCGGTCCCTCGATGCGAGCGACGAGCTTCTGCACGGCGCAGTTTGCCCATCTCGACGTAGGCCGAGCGTTGATCCCGCCGAATCGGAGACCGCACGATGAAAACCACCCGCACTCTGACCTCTCCCGCGGGATCGCACTCACCCTGGCCACACCTGACGCCATGGGCCCGTCGGTCCGCGCCGCCGAGGACGCCCGCAGAACGCTCTGCATCAACCACGAACAGGGCAACGTCTCCCTCGAAGCCCGCTGCGCCGGTGTGGCGCAGGGCCTGTCGGGGGGCAACAGCGAGGTTCTCAATGTCAACAGCCAAGACATGACATCCGTCGAGGCGTCCATCACCGCCAAGCTCCAACAGGACCCTACGATCGACCACGTCGTGGCGCTCGATGCCGCCATCGCCCTCACTGCCGTGCAGTCCAAAGAGACCGCCGGCAACGATGCCACCATCGTCACATGCGATACCAACGCCGACCTCGTCAAGGTCATCCAGCGGGTGATGTCGAAACGCCGCCGACGGCACACGCTGAGCGCGAGACCCCGCGCCCAGTGATCGAGCCCTTCGGTGCACCCGGTCATACACCGAGGAGCAGCACCCCGGTTGCGAGCAGAGCGACGACTTTCACCACTTCCAGACCGATGTAGACGTAGTGCGCGTGAGACCGCGGGACGTCCTCGCCGGCGAGGACGCGGTCGGATCGACGTGTCAACCGGGGCCGAACCCCGACCAGCTGAACCACCAGCACCGCGACCGCGGTCGCGCCTGCCACCGCCACCCGGACCGGTGGCCCCTCGATGAGGAGTCCGGCGACGAGCAACGCTGCCCACACCATCTCGGTGACGTTCAGCGCCCGGAATACGAGACGGCCGATCCCCAGCCCGAGCCGCACCGTCACCCCGGGTGCACGGAACTTCAGCGGCGCCTCGAGGAACGAGATCGCGAAGACCATCCCGAGCCAGGTGAACGTCACCGCGATCGAGACTGCATGAGCTGCGGTCATCTGCCCCTCCCTTCGTCCTGCTCTCGCCCGTGCAGCGGGTGCGATTCGGAACTCTGCAGGCCAACATTGTTTGTCGGTATAGCTGTCTAGCGTGAGCCAGTCTCACTCGAAAGAGTCAGGCGGGTGATCATTGTCGCGGAAGTGTCGAATCCGTTTCGAGCTTTCCTCCCGGACCGGTCGGGTCCGACAATGGGACGGTGAGTTCGCGAGGTTCCGCCGCAGACTGGGCACTCGGCCAGGTCCACGCCGTGCGTGACGACCCTGATGCCCGCCTCGAGCTGAGCGCCCGCACGTATCACGGTCCGGTGGGCAACGCACCGCGGCATTTGCCGTTTCGCCGTGCGGCGCTGTCGTTCATGCGCTGGCAGGTCGGCCGCGGCGTGCTGGCCGCACTCGAGGCGACGCCCCCCGGGAGTCCGTGGTGGCGGGCAGTCAACGAGCGACTGCTGCGCGACGGGTGCGAGGCCGTCGCCCGGAGCGGCGGAATGGGAGGGACGCCGTCATCGCACGCGGTCGACCTGTGGATGCTGTTCGTTGCCGATCCGACCGCACGCACCTGGTACCGGGCCCACAATGCGAGCATCGTCTCCGCCTACCTCGACCATCGCGACCTCGCCGACACCGAGAGCCGTCCCGAGCGCTTCTTTCTCAACGTCGTGCTGCTCCGCGTTCTCTTCGCCCACGCCTTGGTCGCGGCTCCACGTCTGGCGCTCGGGCGGCTCGCGCCGGCAGGCCCCCTGCTCGGCGATCCGCGACTGTCGATGACCGGGATCTTCCTCTCCCTTTCGCGGATTCTCCCCGACCGCTATCCACTCGGTGACGACGTCGCCACGTACGTCGCCGCCGAGCACAACCTCGGCGAGCTGCTGGACTACGGCCTGATCGGGCCGCGCCTGCAGGACCTGTACGAATGGTCGGCCGACAAGCTCGACGAACCGCGGCTGCTCGACTGCATTCGCGACGGCAGCCCGACCTATGCCTGGTCGTACACCGATCGCGAAGTGTGGCATCCGGCGCGACCGGCCGCCACGATCCGCGCGGTCCGGCGCTTCGTACCGGCGCGCCGGTAGTTGTCAGTACCGCACGTCGCTCTGCAGCAGCGGCGGGTACACGGTGGACCGCTCCCCGTCCACGGTGCTGCCGGCGAACTGCAGCATCGCCCGCAGTTCGCCGTGCATCGGCGCCGGATAGTTCAACGTGGGAGCCGAGACCTCGTCGAGCACGCGGAGATGCTCGGGGCCGAGGCTCACCTCGAGGCCGGCGATGTTGTCCGTCAGGTGTTCGACGCGCCTGGCGCCGAGGATCGGCACGACGGTCCCGGATCGGCCTCGCAGCCAGGCCAACGCGACGGCAGCCGAGGTGGTCCCGAGTTCGTCGGCGATTGCGGCGACGGCGTCGATGACGACGAACTCGGCATCGGTCGGGCCGCCGACGAAGGCGGTGCGGGCGGAGTCGGTGACCTCGGTGCCGCGCCGATACTTGCCGGAGAGGAACCCGTTCTTCAGTGGGCTCCACGGCACCAGTGCCATTCCCTGATCGAGCGCGAGGGGCGCGAGTTCGCCTTCTACAGTCCGTGCCAGCAAGGAGTACTCGACCTGCATCGCGATCAACGGCGTCCAGCCGCGCAACAGCGCTGTGGCCTGGGCCTGCGCGGTCACCCACGCCGGGTTGTTGGAGATCCCGACATAGCGGATCTTGCCGGCACGGACCAGGTCGTCGAGGGTGCGCAGGGTTTCCTCGATCGGGGTGTGGCGGTCCCAGTTGTGTAGCCAGTACACGTCGAGGTAGTCAGTGCGGAGGCGGCGGAGTGTCTCGTGCAGCTGGGCGATGACGGCGGCGCGTCCTGCACCGCCCCCGTTCGGGTCGCCGGGGAACAGGTTCGCGAAGAACTTCGATGCCAGCACCACGCGCTCGCGGCGTCCGCGGTGGGCGGCGAAAAAGTCGCCGAGAATCTTCTCCGAATGGCCGTTGGTGTAGAAGTTGGCGGTGTCGATGAAATTCCCGCCGAGATCGAGATAGGTGGCGAGGATCTTCTCGGATTCCGCCACGCTGCAGCCGGCGCCGCCGGCGTCCTCGCCGAAAGTCATGGCACCGAGGGCGAACGGGCTGACCCTCAGCCCTGAGCGGCCGAGGGTGACGTAGTGATCGAGTCGCATGATCTGCTCCATAGGGTGTCGGTCGGAATGTGCATGTTCATCGAAACGCGAACTGCGGTGACGGTGGTAGATCGATCCACGCCGGGGATTGCACGATCCTCTCGAGATCGCCGCGATCGGGTTGCCGGACTGCGACGCGGATGTTTTCGTGAAGTGTGCGCACCTCACCCGACCTGCTGGACGAAATCCGCAGCAGCATCGCGGCCCATGCCCGGCCCGATCTTCGGACGCCGATCGCCGGGCTGTTGTTGTCGAAAGTGACGACGGACTCGGCGGCGCCGGAGTATTCGTTGACGGCGCCACTGCTGGTGATCATGGCCCAGGGCGGCAAGCGACTGCTGCTCGGCGACCGGGTGTTCGAGTACCGGGCCGGGCAGTGTCTGGTCGTCACCGCCAACTTGCCCGTCACCGGCAACTACATCGACGTCGACGACGGCGCGCCGTCGTTGGCCATGGGCCTGGTGCTGCGCCCGGCCGCCCTCGCCGCGCTGGTGCTGCAGGCCCCCACCGAACGGTGGTCCCGTGGAACGAGCGGCCTGCCGGCGATCGCAACCGGCGTCGCAGACGACGATCTACTCGACGCCGCGGCGCGGATGCTGCGGCTGCTCGATCATCCCGCCGATGCACCCGTGCTCGCTCCGCTCGTCGAGCAGGAGATCCTCTGGCGACTGCTCACCGGCCCGCACGGGAGCACCACCCGCCAGATCGGCGTAGCCGACAGCGACCTGTCGCATGTCAGCCGGGCGATCCACTGGATCCGCGATAATTACGCCGAGCCGATGCGAATCGACGATCTCGCGCGGTTGTCCAGCATGAGCACATCCGCATTTCACCGGCACTTTCGTGCCGTTACGGCACTGAGCCCCTTGCAGTTTCAGAAGCGAATCCGACTGCAGCAGGCCCGCTCGATGCTGGTTGCCCATCCCGGTGACGTCGCCGGTGTCGGACATCTCGTCGGCTACGACAGCCCCTCACAGTTCAACCGTGAATACCGCCGCCTGTTCGGTGCCTCCCCGGGGCAGGACGCCCAGGGATTGCGCACCAGGACCGCACTGTCCCACGCCGGACCGCTGCCCTGACCTGTCGCCTCTTGCCCATCTCGATGCAGCGCATCGACGGGTTGCCCCGGCCGCGGGCGGCGCCGCCTACGCTGTGTCGGGGGATCATTCCTTGGTGCGGGCGGCGACGATGGCGGCGAGGTTGGCGGCAACGTTCTCCTCGACGGCGGCTTTGTCGACGCCCAGGCCGGCGAGCACACCGACCCCGTCCTCGACCTCGAGTAGGGCGAGCAGAATGTGCTCGGTTCCGATGTAGTTGTGCCCCAGACGAAGTGCTTCACGGAACGTCAGTTCGAGCGCTTTGCGCGACTGGGCGTCGAAGGGGATGAGTGCGGGTACCTCCTCGGCGGCGGGCGGCAGCGTCGCGGTCGCGGCGTGCCGGACCGTATCCAGATCCACGCCCTGTGCGGCGATCGCCCGGGCGCCGAGTCCGTCGGGGTCGGTCAGGAGTCCGAGGACGAGATGCTGGGGCAGGATCTCGGAGTTGTTCGCGGCCCTGGCCTCGTTCTGCGCGACGACAACGACCTGCCGTGCGCGGGGAGTGAATCGGCTGAATCCCTGATTCGGATCGAGGTCGGAGGCCTGCCCGGGGTCCTTGGGGACGAACCGCTTCTGTGCGGCCTGCTTGGTGACTCCCATGCTCTTGCCGATTTCGGTCCACGACGCCCCCGAACGGCGGGCCTGGTCGACGAAGTGACCGATGAGGTGGTCCGCGAGTTCGCCCAGATGCTCGGCGGCGAGAACCGCGTCGGTGAGTTGCTCGAGCGGGGCCTCCGAGTGCACCTTCTTGATCGCCTCGATGAGGTCGTCGAGGCGGATGGGCGGGGTGGCGGGCGTTGAATTCTCCATGCGTCAACTCTAAGTTGACGCTCTCGAATCGTCAACCCCAGGTTGTCGATCGACGCATTCACGCCGATCCGCCCCGAGCGGGCAATGAGCGACGGGCGGTCTGCTACGTTGATGACTAGCAGATCTAGGGATAGGTGTTCTATGCATATCGAGAAGGACCTGGTTGCCGCGTCGGCCACTCCCCTGGTACTCGGAATTCTCGCCGAGGGCGAGTCCTACGGGTACGCCATCCTGAAGCGAGTCAACGACCTGTCCGGCGGACGGATCCAGTGGACCGACGGCATGTTGTACCCCCTGCTGCATCGGCTCG
This sequence comes from Rhodococcus sp. P4_B6, assembly GCF_056402215.1. Taxonomy (NCBI): domain Bacteria; kingdom Bacillati; phylum Actinomycetota; class Actinomycetes; order Mycobacteriales; family Nocardiaceae; genus Rhodococcus; species Rhodococcus sp. P4_B6. The sequence goes on from NZ_JBFUHV010000065.1 coordinate 34,348, forward strand.
AACGGCTGGGATTGGTGTCGGCGTCGTGGGGCGCCTCCGACAGCGGGCGCCGGCGCAAGCACTACACGATCACCGATACGGGCCGGGAAATGMTGGCGGAACGGCGCGCTCAGTGGGACGTGGTCGCGGACGCGCTGAGCCAGGTGTGGCGCTCCGTCCAACTGCCCCCGGCACCCGCGGAAGGATGGTCGTGATGGATACCGACAAGGAACTCGAATCTCAGATCGGTCAGTGGCGGGGGTACGTCGAGCGCCGTCACGCGATATCGTCCGCCGACACGGATGAGATGGAAGACCATCTACGCGATCAGATTTCGGATCTGTCCGCCGCCGGCCTGAAGACCGACGAGGCGTTCCTGGTCGCGGTCAAACGGATGGGCAACGTGGACGACATCTCCCGCGAGTTCGCGCGGGAGCACTCCGATCGGCTGTGGAAGCAACTCGTCCTGCTGCCCGCCGCGCCCGACGGCGGTCGCACCCGCCCCACCCGTGAACTGTTCGTCGTTCTCGGGTTCGCGGTCGGCGCAGCACTCGTCCTCAAGGCAGGCTTGGCGACACTCGACGAGCAGGACCTCGCCCGCAACGTCAGCCTGTTCGTTCTTCCCTTCCTCACCGGATACTTCGCGTGGAAACGGAAGGTGACGCACCGACTGGCCGCGGCACTGGTGGTGCCGTTCGCCCTGGCGGCGGTGCTGTTGAACGTCTTCCCGTTCGTCTCGAACGGCTCCACCGAGGTGATCGCGGCGATCCACACACCGATCGCGTTGTGGTTCGCGGTCGGCGTCGCGTACGTCGGCGGCCAGTGGCGGTCGGACCGGCGGCGGATGGATTTCATTCGATTCACCGGCGAATGGGTGGTCTACCTGACCCTCCTCGCCCTTGGTGGCGGCGTGCTCATCGGCCTGACCGTCAATGCTTTCGACGCCCTCGGCCTGAGCGTCGAGTGGGTCGTCGAGGACTGGGTGCTGCCGTTCGGAGCGGCCGGTGCGGTCATCGTCGCCGCATGGCTCGTGGAGGCGAAACAGAACGTCGTGGAGAACATCGCCCCCGTCCTCACGCGTGTGTTCACACCACTGACGACTCTCATGCTGCTGGTGCTGCTCGTCGCATTCGCGACGACCGGCAGCGTGGTCGACGTCGACCGGAACCTGCTGATCCTGATGGACCTCATCCTGGTCGTCGTCCTGGGCCTGCTGCTGTACGCGATTTCCGCCCGCGACCCCTACCTGCCGCCCGACCTGTTCGACCGCCTCCAACTCGTCCTCGTTGCGAGCGCCCTCGCGGTCGACCTGCTGATGCTGTTCGCCATGCTCACTCGAATCGCGGAATTCGGCTTCACACCGAACAAGGTGGCCGCACTCGGAATGAACCTGGTTCTCCTCGTCAACCTGACCTGGTCGGCCGTTCTCATCCTCGGGTTCCTGCGGGGCCGCCGCGAATTCGGCTCCACCGAACGCTGGCAGACCCGTTACCTCCCAGTGTTCGGTGTGTGGGCGGCGTTGATGGGCGGCGTGCTTCCACCACTGTTCGACTTCGCGTGACGACGTCGTGACCGCTTACCGGGATTCTTCCAATGCGCGCGATACCTTCCGAATGACGCTGCCGCTGCGTAACATCAAGCACATCTCGCTGGAATCCCTCTGGAGGCCGACGTGGGTGGACTTGGTATCGATCTCGGAACTGCCAACACTGTCGTCGGAACTCCCGACGACGGCATCGTACTGAACGAGCCTTCTTTCATGTTGGTTCGGACGAAGGAACCGAACCGTGCTCTCGCCATCGGCACCGAGGCGCGAAGTCTCGTCGGCCGTACGCCTATCGGAATAACTCCGGTGCGGCCGTTGCGTGACGGGGTGATCGTCGACCTGGAGTCGGCGCGGACCTTCGTGACGGCGATCGTCAAACGGGTGTCGCCGGGCAGGCGATACGGGGTGCGGCCCAAGGCCGTCATCTCGGTGCCCGCCGGCGCCACTCCGCTCGAGCGCAGGGCACTGCTCGAGGTCGGGCACGAGGCCGGCCTGCGAAAAGTGGGGTTGGTGCCCGAGCCGGTCGCTGGTGCCCTCGGCTGCGGAATCAACCCGCTCGAACCGCGCGCCCACCTCGTCGTCGACATCGGTGGCGGCACTTCGGAAATCACCGCCATCTGTTTCGGTGGCATTCTCTCCCACCGCAGTTGCCGACTTGCGGGCGACGAACTGACCAACGCGCTGTACCACTACCTGCGGGAGGAGCACAACATCGTCGTCGGCGAGCTCACCGCCGAGCGCGCGAAGCTGGGCGCACCGGACACCGACGAAGGGCAGTCGCTCGTCGTCGAGGGCCGCGACGCCGCCACCGGCCGGGCACGGTTCGTCACTCTCGAAACCGAGGAGATCGTGGATGCGTTGCGGGCGACCACAGCCGGAATCGTCCATACCCTGACCGAATGCCTCGAAGACCTTCCGCCGCAGGCGATCGGCGACGTGATGTCGGAAGGGCTGCTCGTCATCGGCGGCGGGGCGATGCTGCGTGGCCTGTCGCAACTGCTCGAGGAGGCGTTCGGATTCCCGGTGAAGACGGCCGAACGCCCCCTCACCTGCGTCGCCGAAGGCGCCACCGCCTGTCTCGTGCACCCCGAGGTCGTTGCCGCCTACAGCAGCTGATCACCGGGTCGGTGCCGGAGCAGGTGGTCGCGGGAAGTAGTGCTCGAGAATCTTCTTGACCACGGGGCCTGAAGTCGCCGACCCGAAACCACCACCACGGACCAGCGCCGTCACCACGATCTCGGGGGCATCGAATGGCGCCACCGCGGAGAACCAGGCGTTCAGTCCCTCCCCCGGCGCCGACGGATCCTCCGCGGTTCCCGTCTTGGCGCCGGCCGGTACCGGGAGGTCCGCGAGTTGCCCGGCGGTCCCGGCCGCCGCAGACGCCCGCATTCCCGCCCGGACAGGATCGAGACGGTCGGCGAACGCGAGCCGCTGTGGGGCCGCTGTGGGGATGGGGATCAGTTCCGGCCCGTACGCCGCGGCGAGCTGAGGGGTCACCATCGCGCCGGTGGCGATCCCGGACGTCCATCGCGCGACCTGGATAGGGGTCGCGCTGACCGTGCCCTGCCCGATACCCATCAACAGCGTCGACCCGGGATACCACGTGGCTCCGATGCTTCCGACGTTCTCCGGGGTGCCGAGAAATCCCTCCGCCTCGCCGGGCAGGTCGATCCCGGACCGCCGTCCCGCGCCGAGTTGGCTCGCGACGTCCGCCATCTTCTCCGGGCCCAGGAGCTCACCGAGCTTGTAGAAGTACACGTTGTCGGACCATTGGATCGCCTGCAGCATATTGTTCGGGCCCATCGGCTGCCAGTTCCGGAAAGTGTGCCCACCGTAGGTGTAGGCAGCGCCGGTCTCGATCACCTCGTCGGGCGACAGCACCGGATACTGCATATCCGTCGACGCGACGACAATCTTGAATGTCGAGCCGGGCGGGACCGCGGTCTGGGTGGCGTTGTTGACCAACGCACTCGGGCCCGGGGTCTGGCTCTGCGCCGCGAGCGCGACGAGGTCGGCCGGGGGTCCGTAGACATTGTTGTCGGCGCCCGGGACGCTGGCGAGAGCCAGCACGGCCCCGGTCCGCGCATCCATCACGACGGCGGCGCCGAGGTCGCCCTTACTGGTGCGCATCGCCTCCACGAGCGCATCGGTGGCCAGGGTCTGCACACCGATGTCGAGGTGCAGGCGCAGATCGTGGCCCCGCACCGGGTCGACGCGCTCGCCGGTGGCCACCGGATTGCCGGACGGATCGACATACATGCACTGTGTGCCGTCGCTGCCGCGGAGCAGAGCGTCGTACTGCTTCTCGAGTCCCGCTTTGCCGACCCGTGATCCGAGTGCGAGGTGAGGCCAGCGTTCCATGTCGTCGGCGTCGGCGACCCCGACGTGTCCGAGGATGGACGCGAGTACGGCACCGTACGGGTACTGCCTGCGACCGGACGGCACGACGAGGACACCGGGAAGGTGCGCATCCACGATGCGCCGAGCCTGGTCGGGCGCGACTGTGCCCACGGCCACCTGGGTTTCGCCCTCACCGCCGGCGTCGATCAGGTCCGACAACTCGTCGGGTGACTTCGCGAGCAACGCGGCGAGCCGGTTGCGGGCGTCGTCGTCGCTGTCCTCGAACATCCGAGCGACCACCGCGACGGCGTACTCGGCGACGTTCACTACGAGAGGGACACCGTTGCGGTCGACGATCAGTCCGCGTTCGGCAGGCAGGCGGATGCACCGCATCATCTGTGCATCACTCATCGCCCGATATTCCGCACCCCGGTCGTGCTGCACCTGCCAAGCGAACACCGACATGGCGACGAGTGCGGCGATCATCGTCATCGTGCCCGCCGACATTCCGCGTGGGCGGCGCCGGCGCCGGGGGTCGGGGGCCCACAGCGGTCGCGCGACGCCGTCTCGGCGCACCGCGAGTACCAGTCCGATGGCGGCGAATCCGACGATCGCGGCCGTCCCGCCGTAGCTGAAGAGCGGAATCGGCATTCCGGTGTGGGGCAGCAGCGACAGACTCTGACCGATCGACACCAGCGCGTGGATTCCGAACAACCCACCGATTCCGGCAGCGACGAGTGCAGCCTCCCGGGTCCGTGCCGTGCGCGCGGCGAGTGCGGCCCGCCACACGATCACCGACGTCGCCACCACGACGGCCAGGCCGGCGATCAGACCCCACCCGTACACCAGGCTGGCGAACGCCAGATCGTGCTCCGATTCGGGGAGAAACTGTGCCCGCACGTCGTACAGCGGGTCACGCGCCAGACCCCACAGGCCGCCACTGCCGATCGCGATGTTCGCCTGCAACTCAGCCCACCCCGCGCCTGCCGGGTCGGCGTTGCTCGACAGGAACACGTGGACCCGTTCGAGCTGATACGGCCGGAGGAACAGCACCGCGAGCGGCAGCGACGCGATCCCCATCACGAACAACGGGACCAGCGGCAGCAGCGGGACCCGCGCGAGGATGAGCATGAACCCGGCCGTCGCAACGAGCACGACGGCCGTCGACAGGTCGGGCTGGACCGCGACGAGTGCTACCGGCACCGCTGCAATCGCCAGGGTCGCGACGAATCGTGCGAGGGTGAACCCACCCGCGAGCATGCCCGCGGGCACCAGAATCAGGGCAAGCTTGGCCAACTCGGAAGGCTGAACGGTGAACACGCCGAAGTTCAGCCAGCGCTGCGCGCCCTTCGTCGCAACCCCCGCCAGGGGAACGGCCGCAAGCAACAGGGTCGCCACCGCGAACACCGCCCAGCCGAAGGCGCGGAGGTCACTGATCCGCAGGCGGGACACCACCCACATGATCGCGAGTCCGGCCACCGCGAAGAGGAGATGGCGAACGGCGTGCCCCGTCATCCCGGTCGCCGTGAGATTCAGGAGTCCGAGCACGACGAGGACGATCGCCGCCCCGACTATCCACGGGTCGGATTCACGCTTGCCGTCCTGCATGGCTGCCCCCGGCACTCAGCAGCGTGCGTTTTCGGCGGGCATCAGCAGCGGCTCGGACGCGGCTGTTGCCGGGGCGCTCGTGATCGCCGCGACGGCGAGCGCGGCCCCGGGCGGCAGATCGGTCCGGACGATGCCGTACACCTGCTGCGACCCGGGCTGAACGCGCTCCGACACGTCGCCGCCCGCCCGCACCTCGCCCGAACAGCGGTCGTACACGTTCACCCTCCAGGTCACGGCATCGACAGTCGCCGCCGGATCGAGGTGGACGTCGATCCGGATCTCGCACGCCTGCCCGGGCCCGCACTCCCCGTTGGCGCGCGTGGCCGTGACGAGCGTGATCGGCCCGGCGCTGCCGGGAGCACCGACGTCGACGGGTGGCGGCACTCGTCCGGCATCGGTCGTAGCCGGCGTGGGCTGTTCGGCCGGGGGTTCCGGTGGCGGCGACACGGGTCGAATCTGATTCTGCTCCTCGGGATTCACCGGATTCAGGACGGCGTCCCAACCTCGCCGCAGGTCCGACCACGCCCGCGGAGCCATCCACACTGCGGCGAAAAGTATCAGGATCGCGACGAGCCCGAGGGCTCCCTGCCTCCGCGAGGGCCGTCTCTTCCTGCGATGCCACGGATTCCGGGCCGGCGGGAACCAGCCCGGCGATGCAAGGGTGGAACCGGTGTCCACCGGCGGCGGCTTCTCACCGGCCGTCCGCTCCTCCACTGTCCGGTCGTCCGGGCGCGGCCGCCCCCTGGTCGCCGCGACCAGCCGGGCGAGCTGGCAGCGTTTCCGACTCTCCTCGGCGGCATCGACGTCGGGTTCGACAGCCAGACGAACTCGCTGCAGCAGCACGTCGAGATCTGTTGTTTCGAGCAGCGATTCGTGCAACCGGCCGGGCAGTGCCGAACCGCGACAGTTCGTCGCGATGCTTCGGAACAGCCCGGTAACCTCCTCGGTCACGTCGTGGCCGGACACCGCACCGCGCGCGTACTCGATCGTGAGATGCCCGCTGTCGGACACCGTCACGTTCCGGAGACGGATGCGGTCCTGCCCCTCGCTGCGCGCCGGTTCGAGCTGATCGAGCGCATCGGCAACGAGCAGCGACGCCTGTGCCGGTGACAGTATCGCCGCCGCGAGGAGCCTTCCGAGTGCCACACCACTGACAGGGGCGGCGTGATCGGGTTGTTCGGGCGGTTCGGATCGAGCATCGGCGGGTTCGTTTCTCCTCGTGAGGAGCCCTGTCACTGCTTCGATCATCGCGCACCCCGACGCTCGGCCTCCCGCGCCGTGGGAACGAGACCGGAGCGGACGGCGACGGACCTTGAGTTGGGCTTACCCTGTGCCGAAATCCTTTACGCCTGCGTCATTCCATTTAACTCCGGCCGATGCTCCGGCGTCCGCGAAATCGTCCCGTCCGCTTCCGCACATTCTCGTCAGCGTGCACTCGGGGGCACACCGAAGGCCTGCATCACGACCGCACCCCAGTCCCGCCATACCGGGCAGGGCACAGGATCCCGGTGGTTCAGGAACCGGATCACCTCATCGTTGAAGGCAGCGGAGGTCGGTAGAGACGAGTGCGCGGCGCGAACCGGGCAACCGTTGCGTTCGACGTCCAGGCGCCAGCCGTGCGGCATCAGCGGAAGATCGGCGGCCGACGCGATACTCAGCACGCGCACGTCCTCGGGCAGTACCTCACCGAAAACGGCCTGTGCGGTACCCGCGGTACCGAGCAGTTGGCGCGCGGCGGGTGTGTCCGGGTCGAACTGAAAGAAGACGAAGTCGATCGCGGGCACCGCCCACCGCAACAGGTCGCCGAACACCCTGCCCGGTCGGTCGACTTCCGGCGGCGGAAATCCGAGCGGGGTCTCCGGGAACACACCCACCAGGATCAGCACGTCCACCTGTGCCCGACCTGTGGCGACCGCTTCCCACGCGATCCAGCCGGCGTGCGAATGCGCGGCAACGGTCAACGGCCGCTGCAGGTTCGCCGCCTGCTCGGTGAACACGGCGACCTGTTCCTCGACGGGTCGATGGGTGTCGGCCGGTTCGTAGGGGGCGCCCGTTCGGATCGGGCAGGTGGCGTCGCGTCGGGGCTGCCCACCCCCGGTTCCGGCGTAGGAAAAGTAGTACACCTGTTCGCATTCATACCCCAGCCGCTGCACGTCGGCCCGGTGGATCGTCCCCTCCCCCGAACGCGAGTCGATGCCGGACATGACGAGCAGCGAACCAGCCTGTCGTGGTCCGGGTTCCGGATCGTCGTAGACGCGGGTCCGAACGAAGATCACCGACACGATCGTCGACGCGACGAGCACCGCGGCGAGCGCCGCGACGGGCCGCCTCAGCGGCGCACGGCCCATCGCCCACACCGTCAGTCCCGTTGCCGCTGCCGATACCGGCACGAGCAGCACGGTGAGGGCAGGCACGCGGTCGGCCAGGGCGCCCAGTGCGAGGATCGCCGCGCAATACGGCACCATCACCTCGATTCGCAGGCCCCGGCGCCACGCCCGCCCCATGGCCGCGCGCAGGCCGGCGCCGCCCTGCCACGGCACCGGCCCGAGTATCGACACCAGCACCGCGACGAGCGCTACCGCCGGCCAGAACGCCCGCGAGTACAGCATCGCGTAGGCGGTCGCATCGGCGCACGACGCCAGCAGGACGGGACCGAACGCAGTCGCGTAGAACGCCACGGCGAAGCGGATACGCCTCGTGTCGAGTCCACCGAGCAGCCAGGCCATCAGCATGATCCGCACGGCCGACACGACGCCCAGCAGCACGATGCACTGCGACCACGAGTCGGTGCGTACCAGCAGAAGTCRCAGGTCCGCGAACTGATCCAGCGGCGGCAGCGCGACGAGGTGCAACAGTCCCGGCCACACGGGGACCACCCCGCACAGCGCCAACACGACGACCAGCACCGCGGCGGCCGCCAACGGCCACCACCGCGCCCCGCGCCGCACCCACCGGGCCATACCCTTCGCTGTACTCGCAGTCGGTGGTCGTGCACAACCCGGTCGGCCGGCCACGCAGGACTTCGTGCCGGACAACGCGATTCCAGAGCGCGACATCCGTGACCTCGGCATGACATCGGGCGGAAGAATGAACATGACATAGCCGGGGCGTATCGGGGAGGATGATCACCTGATGGACGGTGCGGAGGTCGGAAGCCACGGGTCGCTCATGACGTTCGACCAGTTCGAGGACATCTTCCGGGTGGCCGCCAGTATCGGCGTCGTGAGGGACGACTTTCACCGATTCGACGACGTCGTCACCGGGAAACTGTACGACCTGCTGCTGGTCGCCCAGTCGGATGCAGCGGCCCAGCACCGGCACGTCATCGAACTCACCGACCTGCCGATCACCAGAGGCCTGCAGGAGAACATCGGGTTGTTCCGGGAACTCGGCCCGCACCTTCGGGTCGACCCGATCCTCGCGCGACTGGCCGCCTACCCGCCGCTCGACGGCGTCCTCGCGGTCGACACCCGATCAGGGCTCCCCGACATCACCGGCGGACTGGGCGTCGCCCTCGCGCGCACCTTCCGCATCGTCTACCCCGAGCTGAGGACCCTGCGGGCCCGGACCACGCACTGGTCGCTGGTCAGCACCCTCGTCGACCTTTATCTCTGACGTCACCGGCGGCGGGCCACTGTCCGTTCACAGCTGTGGGAACACCCCTGGGGGTGCAAACATCCACCCCCGGATGGACGGCCGACCACCCCTCTGGGGGGAGTTGGCGGGGCCCTGTAACGGCGAAGACTGGTGTCAGTCCACAAGGGACACGGAAACCCACCCCCACCACACTCAGGAGAAACGCAATGAATTCGACCAAGACACGCATCGCCGCAGCCGCCGCAACAGGCGCCGCCCTCGGACTCGGAATGTTCCTGGGCCAGAGCGCCACTGCCGTCGCCGCACCCGCGCAGTCGACGTCGCCTCAGGTCGTCTCCCCGGACTCCGGGCTCTCTCCGTACAAGGTCGAGGTCAGGGACCGTATCGGTTGCGCCAATGCATGGCCCATGGTCGCATGCGACGCCCCCGACGAGGACGTGCCCCCGCAGGTCACCCTCGTCGAGCCGGGCACCACCCTGGTCGAGCCCGGTGGCACGTCCCTCTTCGGACCCGCATCCGCGACCATCCATCAGGTCAATTACCCCCTCGAGCCCGACGACGGCGTGATCTCCCACCCGCTCGATCCCGACATGCCCTGGATGTGATGTGACGACGACCTGGAGTAGACGACTCTGGATTGATGGGTCTGCAGATTCTCGGCCGCCGGAGCCAATGGCACCGGCGGCCGAGGTGTGTGCGACGACGCGTGCCGTGCGCAGCCGGAGTATTTAGAAAGACGAACCATCACTGACATCCGTCCCCGCGAGGAGGACGATGAAACAGACCGGTCTCGCTCCGATCGTGGAACGAGTCGCGTTGTCGCGATCTTTTCGAAACGATTCACCCTCTCCGCAGTTCCCGATCGAACGTGAGGCGGCCGAGATGACGGCAGAAAACGTGTTGGGCTCGCAGACCGCCGATCAAGAATGTCAGGACTGCGGCTACGAACCGGAGCTGAAGCGAACTCTGGGCTCCTTTCAGGTGTTCGCTGTCTCGTTCGCGTTCATCTCGGTGGCGGTCGGGATCTTCGGCACCTACGACGACGTACTTCGCGACGCCGGGCCGGTGGGGATCTGGCTCTGGATCGTCGTGGCGTTGGGGCAGACCCTGGTGGCGCTGGTGATCGCCCAATTCGCGGCCCGCATCCCACTCAGCGGCTCCTCATACCAATGGGCGTCACGGCTCGCCAACCCGAAGGTCGGCTGGTTGTTCGGATGGCTGACCTTCTGTTACCTGGCCCTCGGCGTGGTGACGGTCGACAATGCGATGGCAAGCTCCGCCCTCATGCCGCTGTTCGGCATGGAGCCCGACGAGGGCACGGCGCGCATGATCACGCTCGCCGTGGTGCTTGTCCAAGCGGTGCTCGTCGTGTTTTCCACGCGCCTCGTCGGCTTGATCACGTCGGGCGCGGTAGGGCTCGAACTGGTGATCGTCGTGGTGCTGGCGATCGGGCTCTTCGTCGCCGTGGCGCTCACGGGCGAAGGCTCGGTCGGCAATCTCACCTCCCGCGGTGTCACCGAGGGCGCCCCCAACTATTTCGCCGTCGGCGGCGGATTGATGGCTGCGACGATCATGGGGCTTGCCACCCTCGTCGGCTTCGACTCCGCGGCGAACATGGCTGAGGAGGCCAAGGATCCGTTTCGCAGCGTCCCACGCGCGATCGTGGGATCGGTCGTGGCGGCGGCGGTGCTGGGACTGGTGTTTCTGATCGCGCTCACGATCGCGATCAAAGATGTTCCCCGGATCAGCGACAGTGACACGCCGGTGGCGGCGATCCTGCGCGATCAGCTGGGTCCGGTGATGGAGAGGACACTGCTGGTCGCGATCGCGTTCGCCTTCTTCGGCGCGGGAATGGTGACCTTGGCGACCTGCTCGCGGATGGTGTTCGCGATGTCGCGCGACGCGCGTTTCCCCGCTCACCGGCTGATGCGCCGGGTCAATCCGCGCACGCAGACACCCATTCCGGCGACCATCTTGATCGTCGTCGTGGGGGTCGTCCTGATGGCCGCGCTGCCTGGCGGCGCACTGCTGGAGTTGCTCACGGTGGGAACGGTCATCTCGGCGGTCCTCTACGGCGGGATAATCGTCCTGTATCTCGCGGTCCGCAAACGATTGGATCGTAGGGCGGGCRCGTTCGATCTCGGGCGCTTCGAACTGCCGATCGCAATCGGTGCACTGGTGTGGTCGGCCTTCGTGG
>NZ_JBFUHV010000066.1:0-44829 GCF_056402215.1 Rhodococcus sp. P4_B6
GTCCCTGTGCGGTGCGGTTCTCGGCTCGTGGCTGCTGCTGCACCTCCCCGAAACGGTGTTCGAACTCGTCGTCCCGGTGCTGCTGATCCTCGCCCTGATCCTGGTGGTGCTGCAGCCGAAGATCCAGGCCTGGGCGAAGCAGCGTGGCAGCCACGAGGCGGGCCTGAGCACGGCGCGACTCACCCTGCTGACCGTCGGCACGTTCGCCGTCGGCGTGTACGGCGGATACTTCACCGCTGCGCAGGGCATTCTGCTGATGGGCGTGATGGGCGCGATCCTGCCGGAGAGCCTGCAACGGATGAACGGCGCGAAGAATCTGCTGTCGCTCATCGTCAACGTCGTCGCGGCGACCGCGTACACGCTCGTGGCCTTCGACCGGATCAGCTGGGCGGCCGCCGGCCTCATCGCGGTGGGCTCGCTGCTCGGAGGCGTCCTCGGCGCCCGCTACGGCCGCCGCCTGTCCCCCACCGCACTACGGGGAACCATCGTCGTCGTCGGTCTCATCGGCCTGTTCCGGCTGCTCGCATAGTCACGCATGCACCCTCCCGCTCCCCCATACTGAGTCGGTGAGCAACGAAGTAGAGCACCCGGGCTGGACCTATCTCATGGACATGGACGGCGTTCTCGTCCACGAAGAGCATCTGGTCCCCGGCGCCGACCTGTTCCTGGCCGAACTCCGGGAGTCCGGCACCCCGTTCATCGTCCTGACCAACAATTCCATCAGGACTCCGCGCGATCTCCGCGCCCGGCTGCTCCGCACCGGCCTGGACATTCCCGAGGAATCGATCTGGACGTCCGCCCTGGCCACCGCGACGTTCCTGGCGAACCAGCGCCCCGGCGGCAGCGCCTACGTCGTCGGCGAATCCGGGCTCACCACCGCACTGCACGACATCGGATACGTCCTCACCGAGAACGATCCCGACTACGTGGTCCTCGGCGAGACCCGCACCTATTCCTTCGAGGCCATCACCACCGCAATTCGACTGGTGGAGAGAGGCGCTCGCTTCATCGCCACCAACCCCGACCCCACCGGACCGTCGCGCGAGGGTTCCCTTCCGGCCACGGGATCCGTTGCGGCACTGATCAGCCGGGCCACCGGCCGCGACCCGTACTACGTGGGCAAGCCGAACGCGCTGATGATGCGCTCGGCCCTGCGGGCCATCGGCGCGCACTCCGCGAACACACTGATGATCGGTGACCGCATGGACACCGACATCGTCTGCGGTCTCGAGGCCGGGCTGCAGACCATCCTCGTCCTCACCGGAATCTCGACGCGGGATTCGGTGGAGTTGTTCCCCTACCGCCCCACCGCGGTCCTCAAATCGGTCGCCGACCTGGTCGGCCGCACGTCGGATCCGTTCGGCGATGCGGCTGCGCCACCCGTGAGTACTTATTAACCGCCGGACGTTAACAAGTACTTACGGGTGGCGGCAGCCGGTGACGCCGCGGAGGGAGGCTGCCTTGTACGTCCCGAACGTGATCCGGTTCCCGTCTCCACCGGCGAACGTCACATCGTGACGTCCGGGCTCGTCGACGTGGACGTCGAGCCGATCCATCCCGGCGTCGGCGGCGACCGCGCGGGCCGCCGCCAGCACCGCCGTCCAGTCGTCGTCGCGGATCGGGTTGTCGGACAGTAGCGCTCGCGTGGTGACGGACTTCCCCGCCGTGTAGGCATACGGTCCGGGGCATCCGCCACCCTGGCTGCGTTCACGATGCCACCGCCACTGGACATCCGGAGCGAGCGCGCCGACGGCTTCGCTGATCCGCACCAGCGCATCGGTGACGTGTCTCTCGGTGACGGCGAGCGTCGGCCTGCCGCTCAGGCTCTCGGCCGCCGCCGCGATCTCCTCGTCGCCGAAGTTGTACGGGTTGTCCGTCATGCCACCACATCCGCTCGTCAGGATCGCCGCGCCGATCACGGCGACCGTCTTCGTCACCCACCGGATCGTCACCGGAGCGCCAGTTCCGGCAGACCCGCCGCGATCACGGACATGTTGTAGCCCGACGCCCGGAGTTCGCCGTTGTCACTCGGCCGTGGATACTCGCTGTGCCCGTTGGCATCTTCCCGCCGGACGCCGTCGGGGGTCGTCGCCGCACGCACCGACAGTTGCTCGAGATCGGTCTGCACCGGATCCGGTCCGAGCCGGCCGAACCCGTCAGCCACGGTGATCGGGTCGTCGTGCGCGCGCATCACGAACCCGTGGCCGGGTGCCAGCCCGAGGTCCGATTCGTCGTTCGCATCGAAGCCGGGCGAACCGTAGAACACGGCGTCGTCCACCGGTTGCCGCGGTCCCGCTACCTGCAGGGCCAGGCCCTGGGTGTACGAACCATACGAATGTCCGAGGGCGGTGATGTGCGGGTCGGGCGTCTGCGAGGCGACGTCGAGACCCTCGTAGAACGAGGCGAGCTTCGGGGCTCCCGCGGTCGCGCGGTCGGACTGCCATGCATCGAGGAGCCATCCGCGCCCGAGGTTCTGGTCGATGAACGGGACGTCGTAATTGCCCGGGCCCGTGGTGGTCGGCGGCTGATACCCGAGCCACGCGATCGTCGACACCGTGTCGCCGGTGTGTCCGGACAGGTCCAGCTGCCGTTCGATTTCCGCCTTCAGCGCCCTCGCCTCGTCGGTCATTCCGGCGAGGGAGCCGACGGTGGTGTCGATGCCCGGGGTGGTGACGGAGATGTGGTCGGCGGTGTCGGGGTCGCCGAGCGCGAACGCGGCCATCGTCCGTTCACCCGACTGCAGGTCGAGCAGCATCAGCCTGCCGTCCGGGTGGTCGCGGACGAGTGCCTCGAGGTGGTCGAGGTCCTGCAGCTTCTGCTCGGCATACCACAGGTGTGCATCGTCGTCGGTGAACGCGCCACCGAACACGTTGTGGTCCAGCCTCTCCCGGAGGCGGTCCCGTTCCCACTCCCACCGCGACCGCTCGTCGGCGAATCGGCTCACGTTCGCCTCGTGCCGCACCGCGGACGGAATGCCGTCACGGGCGCCCACCCACTCGGGATGCCGCTCGATCACCTCGCGCCGCTGAGCTGTGGGCAGGGCATCCCAGTACTCGCGGTTGGCGAGCGGGGAACCGTCTGGTGGCGGCGCGGGGGCGGACAGGCCGCGACCCACCTCACCGGGTTCGACACCGCCGTCCGCGGCCCGCGTCAGGACGGCAGCCGCGTCGTCGACGAGGTCCTCCGCCTGCAGGATCAACGCCCGGGCCGCGGCACCCAGTTCGGCGCGGATTTCCTCGCGCCCCGACGCGTCCGGCACGTCGACCGGCGGTCCCGGTACGTCCTCGACGTCCCCGTTGTCCGACACTGCCATACCGTGGGCGAGAGCAGTGTCCCGGACGCCGTCGAGTTCGGTCTGCAAGTGCGTGACCGCGTCGAACAACTCGCGGGTCAGCGATTCGACGACGGCGACCGACGCCGCCTCGCCGCTCAGTTCATCCGCGGCGATCCGGAACCGCTCACGTGCGGCGTCCGCAGCCTCGTCCTGCCACGCCGGCAACCAGCCGATGTCGGCGAGACCGTCCTGCACGAACGCGATGGTCGCCGCCCGCTCGGACAGCGACCGTTGCACGGCCTGCAGCGCGCGGACGTCCCACTGGGTTATGTCCCTCAGATTCACGATCCCCCCCAGGATGCATAATGCCCGTACCCTAGCGGATCGATCGCGCCCGCGGGAGTCCGATCTCGTCTCGACCGACACGAAGGATCGAAAATGAGCGGTTCCACCCACGTCGACACCGGTACCCTGCGCGCAGCGGCCGGTCAGCTCGACGCCCTGTTCGACGATGCACTCTCACGGCTGAACCCCATCGACGCTGCCGTCGCCGACTCGGGGGCTGCGTGGCCGGACGCGGCCGGTGCCGGGTTCGCCCTGTTCACGTCCTACCTCGACGGCAGGCAGGAGTCGTTGCAGCGCACCCTCGCCGAGATGTCGGCGACACTCGTCGAGTGCGCCCACCGATACGACACCCAGGACGCCACGACCGCCGAGCGCCTCCACGCGGTCGCGCCGGCCACGAGCCTCGACCTCTAGGCCCTCCGGGCTCGTGCGCCGTTCTGGTTGCTGGAACAACCAGAAAGGCGCACGGGCGCGAAGCGCCTATCCCAGTGCCTGCTCCAGGTCGGTCAGGAGGTCGGCGGTGTCTTCCAGTCCGACGGACAGCCGGACGACGCCGTCGGTGATGCCCACTGCCGCACGACCTTCCGGGCCCATCGCCCGGTGGGTGGTGGTGGCCGGGTGGGTGATGAGCGACTTGGAGTCGCCGAGGTTGTTGGAGATGTTGACCAGCCGCAGGGCGTCGAGGAGTTCGAACGCCCGCTTCTTCGCTTCGCTCTCGGGCGCGTTCAGCGCGAAGGTGACGACGGTGCCACCGCCGCTCATCTGCCGCTTGGCGAGGTCGTACTGGGGGTGCGACTCGAGATACGGGTACTTGACCCAGTCGACGGCGGAGTGGCCTTCGAGGAACTGGGCGATCTCCAGTGCCGAGCCGACGGAGTGCCGCACCCGGATCGGCATCGTCTCGAGCCCCTTGAGGAGCGTCCACGCGTTGAACGGGCTCAGTGCCGGCCCGGTGTGGCGCATGAGGTTCTGGACGGGTCCCTCGATGTAGTCCTTCGGACCGAGGATCGCCCCGCCGAGCACGCGGCCCTGGCCGTCGATGTGCTTGGTGCCGGAGTAGACGACGATGTCGGCGCCCAGTTCCAGGCTGTGCTGCAGCAGCGGGGTCGCGAACACGTTGTCGAGCACGACCTTGGCGCCGGCGGCGTGTGCGAGTTCCGCCACCCGGGGCACGTCCACGAGTGTCTGCATCGGGTTCGATGGTGTCTCGAAGAACACCGCGGTGGTCGGCTCGGACAGAGCCTTCTCCCATTGGTCGAGGTCTTCACCGTCGACGAACACCGTCTCCACACCCCAGCGGGGCAGGATCTCGTTGCACACCACGAAGCAGGAGCCGAACAGGCTGCGCGCCGCGACGAGTCGGTCGCCTGCCTTGAGCAGCGCACCGAGTGCGGTGAACACCGCGGACATTCCGCTGGCGGTGCCGAAGCAGGCCTCCGCGCCCTCGATGAGGCGCAGCCGCTCCTCGAACATCTTGACGGTGGGGTTGCCGTACCGGGAGTAGACGAAGTGGTCGATGTCGCCGGTGAACGACGCCTCGGCCGCTCCCGCGCTCTCGAACACGAAACCGGAGTTCAGGAAAATCGCTTCGGACGTCTCTTCGAAGCCGGAACGGAGGGTTCCTCCGCGCACGCTGATCGTGCCCTGGCCGATGTCGTCCGGCAGCGCCTTCTGAAACGCGCCGCCTTGAGGAATTGCACTCACCACTGCCTCCACGGCAGGCCCAGAGCCCGCCAGCCGACCGCCCCACGATGACCGTCGGCGTCCAGGCCGCCTTCGAAACCGTCGAGCACGTTGTACGACGGGCCGATGCCCGCCGCTGTCGCGGCTTCCGCCGCACCGATGGACCGCTGGCCGGAGCGACACAGGAAGATCACCGGGGCGTTGTCGCCGCCCGCGATCCCGGCCTCCTTCAGCTGGTCCACGAAGTTGTCGTTACGACTGCCCGTCGGGTAGCTGACCCATTCGATCAGCACGGTCTTCCGCCCGAGGGAGGTCGTGTCGGGGACTCCGACGTATTTCCACTCGGCGTCCGTCCGCACGTCTACCAGCACCGCGTCGGGATTGTCGCGGAGCAGCTCCCAGGCATGCTCCGGCGTTATGTCGCCTGCGTAACTCACCATGTCAGCTTTTCACAACCCTGTTCTGTGCGCCCTTCCGGGCAACGGTCAGTTGCAGACGACCCATGTCTCGCCGTCCCGCGTCAATTGCCAGGTATCCGTCGTCTCGCCCTTGCCGTCGTCGGCGCTGACCCGGACCTCTGCCCGGGCACGGTCGCCGTTGACCTCGGACGACTCGACGCCCTGCAGCGTGACGTCGCCTTCCCTGCCCCGGAGCACGGACCGGTCGTCGGACCACGTCGGGCAGACCAGCGTCTTCTGCAGATCGGCGTCGTCGTGGTTGTGGGCCTGGATGAAGTCGGCGACCGAACGGTTGATGCGGTCCGCTTCCGTGACGTTCTCGTCGGCGGGCGAGAGCATGCTGGACACCACGATGGCGACGAGGATGACGACGATGACGGTGACGGCGGCGATGAACGGCACCGCCGTGATGCGCCGGGGATCCACCGAATCTTCCGCGCCTCCCACGTCGTGCTGAGGCGATTCGCTCGAACCGGACATGACTTCCCTTCGATCTCGGCTGGCCACGAGTGTATAGAGCTGCCCCTACAAATCGTGTTTGTGACCCCCCAACGCGGAGGCGACTACCCTCTACAGGCGTGAGTCCCGAGAATGGGCTTTGCCCTGTCTGCTGCACCTCGGCCACCCGATTAGGCTGGGCTTAATTTAAGCTGAGGTTTCGTTGTCCGCCCTTCAGAAGGTAGTTCGCTCCAGATGACTGATCAGACACGTCCGTTGCGCGTTGCGATCGTGGGTGCCGGCCCCGCCGGTATCTACGCAGCCGACGCACTCATGAAATCCGATGCCGCGTCTGACGGCGGGATCAGCATCGACCTCTTCGAGCGGATGCCTGCCCCCTTCGGTCTGATCCGGTACGGCGTCGCCCCCGACCACCCGCGCATCAAGGGCATCATCACCGCCCTGCACAAGGTGCTCGACAAGCCGTCGGTCCGCCTGCTGGGCAACATCGACTACGGCAGCGACATCACCCTCGAAGACCTGCACAGCTTCTACGACGCGGTGATCTTCTCCACCGGCGCCAACGCCGACCGCGCCCTCAACATCCCGGGCATCGAACTCGACGGCAGCTACGGCGCCGCCGACTTCGTCTCCTGGTACGACGGCCACCCCGACGTCCCGCGCACCTGGCCCCTCGAGGCCGAGAAGGTCGCCGTCCTCGGTGTCGGCAACGTCGCCCTCGACATCGCGCGCGTCCTCGCCAAGACCGGCGACGAACTGCTGCCGACGGAGATCCCCGCCAACGTCTACGAGGGACTCAAGGCCAACAAGGCCGTCGAGGTCCACGTGTTCGGTCGCCGCGGACCGGCGCAGGCCAAGTTCACCCCCCTCGAGCTGCGTGAACTCGATCACTCGCCGACGATCGAGGTCATCGTCGATCCCGAGGACATCGACTACGACGAGGGCTCCGAGCAGGCGCGCCGCAACTCCAAGCAGGTCGACATGGTCGCCAACACCCTGCAGGACTGGGCCATCCGCGACGTGGGCAACCGCCCGCACAAGCTGTTCCTGCACTTCTTCGAGTCGCCCACCGAGGTGCTCGGCGAGGACGGCAAGGTCGTCGGTCTGCGCACCGAGCGCACCCAGCTGGACGGCACCGGCAACGTCAAGGGCACCGGCAAGTTCAACGACTGGGACGTCCAGGCCGTGTACCGCGCCGTGGGTTACCTGTCGCAGAACATCGCGAAGCTGCCGTTCGACGAGCAGGCGGGCACCGTCCCGAACGAGGCCGGACGCGTCATCGCCGACGACACCGCCGAGGGCAACGCCCGGTTCATGCCGGCCACCTACGTCACCGGCTGGATCAAGCGCGGCCCGGTCGGCCTGATCGGACACACCAAGGGCGACGCGAACGAGACCGTCGCGAACCTGCTCGAGGACCGGACCGGCTTCCCCGAGCCCGCGAACCCGGGCGAGGACGCGATCATCGAGTTCCTCGAGGGCAAGCAGGTCCCCTACACCACCTGGCAGGGCTGGTACCGCCTCGACGCGCACGAGCGCAGCCTGGGCGAGCCCGAGGGCCGCGAGCGGATCAAGGTCGTCGAGCGTGAGGACATGCTCAAGGCCAGCGAGCCCGACAAGGCCTGATCTTCCGACTCGGTGCGAAGGGAACCTCCCGCGGGAGGTTCCCTTCCGTCGTCTCGGACCAGGTGTCTCCGGATGGCCGCGAGGCTCACCCCGGTTGCTGACGCGATGCCCCGCGCCGTCGCCCGCAGAAGGCAGGATATGAGTCGTGTTTGACGCCCACGTTCACATCATCGATCCCCGGTTCCCGGTGGTCGAGAACCACGGCTACCTTCCGGAGCCGTTCACCGTCGCCGACTACCGCGCCCGCACGGCAGGCTTCGGCGTGGACGGCGGCGCCGTCGTCACGGCCTCGTACCAGGGCACCGATCAGAATTACCTGAAAGCCGCGCTCGAGGAGCTCGGCCCCAGCTGGGTGGGCGTCACCCAGATGGAACTCGACACCACCGACGAGAGCATCCTCGAACTCGACCGCGCCGGGGTCCGGGCCGTCCGGTTCAACCTTCGGCGCAGCGCGACCGACGTGAAGCTCCTCACCAAACAGGCCCTGCGGGCGTACGAGCTGGCCGGCTGGCACGCCGAGTTCTACGTGGACGCCACCCTGCTGCTGTCGCTCGAGCCGGTGTTCGCCAAACTGCCCGCCGTGTGCATCGACCATCTGGGGATGTCGACGCGGGGCCTGCCGTACCTCCTCGATCTCGTCGACCGGGGAGTCCGGGTGAAGGCCACCGGGTTCGGGCGGACCACCATCGAGAACGTCGGCGACGTGCTGCGCAAGATCCACGCCGTCAACCCCGAGGCGCTGATGTTCGGCACCGACCTACCGGGCAGCCGATCCCGAAGAGTGTTCCAGGACAGCGACATCGACATCGTGGCGGACGCCGTCGGCGACGACTTCGACAAGGTCATGGGCGGCAACGCGCGTGCGTGGTACCGCTGCGACACTCCGGACGGACGCTGCTAGCACGCAGGCCCCTCGTCAGCAGCCTTCCATCTGCACGCTGTTCATCGACACCATCTCGGCCACCGGCGGCGTCTGCGGCTGCGACACCAGCCACGTGTTGTAGTTCTGCATCTGATCGCAGTCCAGCTGTTCGCGGCGCTCCTGCCGCCGCTCCCGCTGCCGGTCGTCCATGTCGTCGCCGTTCCGGTCGACGGCGATGCCACCGGTGGTCGAGCCGTTGGCCTGCCGTTCCAGCCCGCGGACGCCGTCGGGGGTCATGATCCAGCCGAGGGTGTAGTCGGTGCCGTCGTGGTTGGTGGTGGCCCGGAACAGCCCGTCCTCCGCGGCGACAGGTTTAGCGGTGAACGCCTTGTCGGGCATGCCCGGCGCGCTGACCTGCCCCGTCACGGTGCCGTTGCTCATCGACGCGGTGAGCGTCGCCCCGTCCGGCGAAGACAGCGTCGCTTTGTCACCCTCCATGGTGCCGGTCATCCACGTCCACATCTGGTCCCCGTCGCACAGGAAGGCGACCATGTCGTTCCCCGACCTGGCCAGCGCAACGTATGCGTCGGATCCGTCGACCGACCCGACATAGGTCGGGTCCATCTGCGGGGTCATCACGAAGGGCGACGGAATCTTCTCCATCATGTTCGACGCGGGCGCCGCTGCGCCGCTGCTCGTGGCCTCCGCGGCGCTGGTGGCGCTCGGCGCGGACGAGTCGGACGAGTCGTTGCCGCAGCCACTCAGTGCGAGGGTCGCGGCAGCGAGCGGGGCCAGGATCCAGGTCGTCTTCTTGTTCACGGCGCATTCCTCCGCTAGCCGGGAAGATCAACATCCGCATTTCATCATCGCAGGTGGAGGTCGCTCCTGGATACCCCCGGCGACGATTTCGGCGACCTACGTCGCGACCACCGCGGTCAGCCACACCCCCGACGCGATCAGGGCGCCGAGCAGTTCGATCAGCATCGACAGTCCGACGGCCTTGCACGCGTGCCACGTCGACGCCCACGCCCGGTTGTGGGCACGCAACCGGTACAGCTCGCCCACATACGTTCCCGCGATGAACCCGAGAAACAGTCCCACCACGGGAACGACGAAGAACCCCACGATCCCGAGCAGCCCACCGACGATCAGCGACACGTTGGGCACGCCGGCGCTGCGCATCCGCTTGCCGGGCCAGGTGTATTTGACGACACCGCTGATCACGGGGAACAGCGTGGCGACCGCGAACACCGTCCACGCCGTCGCACCGCCGGTCATGATGGCCCACACCAGGATTGCGGCGAAGATGAGGATCGTGCCGGGCAGGATCGGGATGACGATCCCGACGAGCCCGACCACGATGGCCAGGCCGACGAGGACTTCTGCGCCCGGACTCACGCGACGGGCTCGACGCGGGACGCCGCCTCCCGCGCACGGCTGCGGGCGGTCTCGACGTCCGGCCCCGTGGACACGGCGACGCCCATCCGCCTCCGCGCGAAGCTCTCCGGCTTGCCGAACAGCCGCAGGTCGGTCTCGGGGACGGCCATCGCGTCGGCGACACCCTCGAAGCCGATCCCGGCGGCATCCAGTTTTCCGTAGATCACCGCGGACGCACCGGGTGTCGTGAGGGTGGTGTCGACGGGCAACCCGAGGATCGCACGGGCATGCAGTTCGAACTCCGAGAGTCGTTGCGTCCGAAGGGTGACCAGTCCCGTGTCGTGCGGGCGGGGGCTGACCTCCGAGAAATACACGTCGTCACCCTTCACGAACAGTTCCACCCCGAAGATCCCGCGGCCGCCCAGCGCCGACGTCACCTTCTCCGCCACCTCGCGCGAGCGGGCGAGCGCCGTGTCGCTCATCGGTTGCGGCTGCCACGACTCCACGTAGTCACCCGAATCCTGCAGGTGCCCGATCGGCTCGCAGAAGAAGGTGCCCACCTCGCCGTCGGAGCCGATCGCCCGGACGGTGAGTTGGGTGATCTCGTAGTCGAAGTCGACGAACCCCTCCACGATGACGCGGCCGTAATTGACGCGGCCGCCCGCGAGCGCGTAGTCCCAGGCCTTCTCGACGTCGTCGGCGGCACGCACCGTGGACTGCCCCTTGCCGGACGAAGACATCACCGGCTTGATCACGCAGGGAAAGCCGATGCGTCCGGTCGCCGCCCGGACCTCCTCGAGCGATTCTGCGAACTCGTACGGCGACGTGGGCAGTCCCAGTTCCTCCGCCGCGAGCCGCCGGATTCCCTCGCGGTTCATGGTCAGCTGCGTCGCCCGCGCGGTGGGCACCACGACCGCGACGCCGCGCTCCTCGACCGTGGCCAGCGCATCGGTGGCGATGGCCTCGATCTCGGGCACCACGAAATGCGGCTTCTCGGCGTCGACGAGCCGAAGCAGCGCCTCCGGGTCGCTCATGTCGATCGTATGCGCGCGGTGCGCCACCTGATGGCCCGGCGCCTTGTCGTAGCGGTCGACGGCGATCACCTCGACCCCCAGCCGCTGGAGGGCGATGATCACCTCCTTGCCCAGCTCACCCGACCCGAGCAGCATGACGCGGGTCGCGCCTGCCGTCAGAGGGGTACCGAACCGTCCGGGTGCCTGTTCACGCATAGTCACAACTATATGCGGGCACAGTTTCTCTATGCGGGCACGGTTTCGCACCAGCGCCTACTTCAGCAGCCGCGACATCCGGCGGTCGGCGAGCACCTTGCCTCCGGTCTGGCACGTCGCGCAGTACTGAAAAGACTTCTCCGCGAACGACACTTCTCGCACGGTGTCACCGCAGACGGGGCAGGGCAGACCGGTTCGGGCATGGACGCGCATCCCGGACCGCTTCTCCCCCTTCAGCCGTGCCGCGTCCTGGCCGAGCGACCTGTCGACGGCGTCGGTGAGCACGGAACGCATCGCGTCGTACAGCACGTGCACCTGGTCTTCCGGCAGGGTGCGTGACGTCGCGAACGGGGAAATCTTTGCGGTGTGCAGGATTTCGTCGGAGTAGGCGTTGCCGACGCCGGCGAGCAGCGACTGGTCGACGAGCGCGTTCTTGATCCGCGCCGACGTGGTGGACAGCAGCGCCGCGAACTCGGGTTCGGTGACGGCGAGGGCATCGGGCCCGAGCCGGGCTATCCCCTCCACCTCCTGCGGGTCGTGCACCAGCCACACCGCGAGCCGCTTCTTCGTGCCAGCCTCGGTCAGGTCGAACGCCGGCGTCGCGCCCTCCGGGGTGAAGAAGTGCACCCGCAGCGCCAGTGGGCCCTTGCCCGGTTTCGGCGGCGCAACAGACGGGTTGTCGGTCCAGCGCAGCCAGCCCCCACGCGACAGGTGGGTGACGAGCCACAACCCGGAGCAGTCGAGCGCGAGGTGCTTGCCGAACCGGGCGGCACCCGTGACGTCGCGGCCCTGCAGGGCGGTGATCGGGGGGTCGAACGTCTTCAGCACGCTCAGGGCCGCCACGTCCACCCGGCCCACGACCGCTCCCACGGCGTGTTCACGCAGGAACTCGGCTAACGCCTCCACCTCGGGCAGCTCGGGCATGTTCCCAGGCTAACGGCATGTGAGCGGGAAAGTGTGCTCCTCCACACTTTCGCACTCACCTGCGGAGGAGGTAGGTGTCCATGATCCAGCCCTTGCGTTCGCGCAGTTCGGCGCGCACCCGCTGAATCTCGTCCTCGACGTCGCGGAGGCGACCGGAGATCAGCACCTCGTCGGGGGTGCCCAGGTAGGCGCCCCACCAGATCTGGACGTCGTCGCCGGGGACCTGCGTGAACGTGCAGTGGGCATCGAGCATGACCACCGCGTTGTCGACGCCGTCGGGCAGCCCCTCGGCGAGGCGGCGTCCGGTGGTGACGTGGACGGGTTCGCCGATCCGGTTGAGCACGATCCGATGCTGGGCGGCCAGCGACTGCACGCTGGTCACGCCCGGGATCACCGAGTAGTCGAACGACACGTTGCCGCGGGCGAGCACCCGCTCGACGATCCGCAGCGTGCTGTCGTACAGCGACGGGTCGCCCCAGACCAGGATCGCCCCGACCCCCGGCTCCGACGCGAACTCGGCCTCGAACAGCGCCGCCCGGCGCTCGTGCCAGTCGTCGACGACACCCTCGTAGTCGGACGGCGTGCGGTCGCGGGGCGGGTCGACGATGTCCACGACGCGGTACGGGCCGGCGACGTGCTCCTCGAGGATGCCGGTGCGGAGATCGACGAGGTCCTGCTTCTCGTCGCCCTTGCCGATGACGAAGAACACGTCCGCCTTGTTCATCGCCTTGATCGCCTGGACCGTCACCTGGTCGGGGTCGCCGGCGCCGATTCCGATCACGAAGAGTTCACGCATGTGGCGAGGCTAACGCTCGTGCGCCTTTCCGGTTGCTCCAGCTACCGGAAAGGCGCACGGGTGGCGGAGCCGCCTATGCTCGTACCGTGACATCTGTGCCGACCCCGTACGAAGACCTGCTCCGACTCGTCATGGACACGGGCACCCCGAAGGCCGACCGCACCGGGACCGGCACGAAGAGCGTCTTCGGGCATCAGATGCGCTGGAACCTCGCGGACGGGTTTCCGTTGATCACCACGAAGAAGGTGCACCTCAAGTCGATCGTGTACGAACTGCTGTGGTTCCTGCGCGGCGATTCCAACGTGAAGTGGCTCCAGGACAACGGCGTCACGATCTGGGACGAGTGGGCAGACGCGGACGGCGAACTTGGCCCGGTCTACGGCGTGCAGTGGCGCAGCTGGCCGACCCCGTCCGGCGAGCACATCGATCAGATCAGCCAGACCATCGAGACACTGAAGTCGAACCCGGATTCGCGTCGCATCATCGTGTCGGCGTGGAACGTCGGCGACATYCCGCAGATGGCGCTGGCGCCGTGCCACGCGTTCTTCCAGTTCTACGTCGCGGACGGCAAGCTGTCGTGCCAGTTGTACCAGCGCAGCGCCGACATGTTCCTGGGCGTGCCGTTCAACATCGCAAGTTACGCGCTCCTCACCCACATGGTGGCGCAGCAGGCCGGGCTCGAACCGGGCGACTTCATCTGGACAGGCGGCGACTGCCACATCTACGACAACCACGTCGACCAGGTCACCGAGCAGTTGAGCCGGGAGCCGTTGCCGTATCCGACGCTGAAACTGAACCGGCGGGATTCGATCTTCGACTACACGTTCGAGGACGTGGAGATCGTCGACTACCGGCACCATCCGGCCATCAAGGCGCCGGTGGCCGTCTAGTGGCCCGCGAGGTCAAGCTGGTCTGGGCGCAGGGTGTCGGCGGCGTCATCGGTCGCGACAACACGATCCCGTGGCACGTCCCCGAGGACATGGCGTACTTCAAGAAGGTGACGCAGGGCCACCCCGTGATCATGGGCCGCAGGACGTGGGACTCGCTGCCCCCGCGATTCCGGCCCCTGCCGGGTCGGCGCAACATCGTGATCAGCCGTCAGCCCGACTGGGCTGCGGAGGGGGCGGAGTCCGCCGACGGCATCGCCTCGGCGCTCGCGCTCACCGACGAGGACGTCTGCGTCATCGGCGGCGGCCAGATCTACACGGCGGCAATGCCGTTCGCCACGCAGCTGCTGGTCTCCGAGATCGACGTGACGATCGACGGCGACGCCTGGGCACCCCCCATCGACGAGTCCTGGCACGCACAGGACACCGGTGAGTGGCTCACGTCGGCGAAGGACGGCACCCGGTACCGCTGGATCACCTACACCCGGCGCTGACCGGCCACCTGTTTGCCACCGCACCGTTACCCGATTCGACGGGTGACGATGGGCGCAGTGGTTCATACTCACAGCATGGACAAGAAGTCACTGACCGCCCTTGCCCGTCAGCAACTGAAGTTGGCAGGCGGGACGTCCAGCGGCCGCAGTTCGCAGACCGTGTACGGCGGGCATCGACGTAGCCTCCGGCAGACCGTCGTCGCCCTGGCCGCGGGTCAGAAGATGGCCGAACACGAGAGCCCGGGCGAGGCCACCCTGTTCATTCTCAGCGGCAAACTGAACCTCGTGGCCGGCGAGGACTCGTGGAAGGGTTCCACCGGCGATCTGCTGGTCCTCCCGACGGACCGGCACAGCGTCGAGGCCATCGAGGATGTCGCGTTCCTGCTCACCGTCGCCATGTGACGGTCGTGCGCGATCGTCTCGAGGATTCCGTTCGGAGCCTGAACCCGGGCTACTTCGCGATCGTCATGGCCAGCGGGATCATCTCGGTGGGCATGAAACTGGGCGGATTCGACGTGCTCTCGGTTCTGCTGTTCATCGTCTGCGCCGCGGCCTACGTGACGCTGGTGATCCTCACGATCTGGCGGATCGYGGCGTATCGCCGTCAGGTCGTCGACGACCTGACGGACGCGAGCCGCGGATTCGGTTTCTTCACGTTCATCGCCGGGACCGATGTGTTCGGCGTGCGCCTGGCGATGGACGGCCACCACGCTGCCACCGCGGTGCTGCTCACCGTCGCCGGGCTGACCTGGATCGTGCTCGGCTACGTCGTCCCGTGGACCGCCGTCCTGGGCACGTCCGAACGTCCGGTGGTGGCACGTGCCAATGGAACCTGGTTCATCTGGGTGGTCGCCGCCCAGTCGGTGGCCGTGGCCGCCGCGACCCTCGAACCGGTGTACGACGGCGCCCGCCGGTTCCTGGCCGTGGTCGCCGTCTTCACCTGGTCGATCGGGGTGTGCCTGTACGGCGCGGCGGGGATCTTCGTCGCCGCACGGATGTTGCTGTATCCGCTGCGGCCGCGCGACCTCACGGCGCCGTACTGGGTGGCGATGGGTGCGTGTGCGATCACCGTCCTGGCCGGCGCCCGCATCGTCGAGATGGAGGACGCGCCGATGGTGAACGCCACACGTGGGCTCATCGGCGGATTCGCGGTGGTGTTCTGGGCGTTCGCGACCTGGCTCATCCCGGTCCTGGTGGCCGCCGGATGGTGGCGTCACATCACCAACAAGGTGCCGCTGCGCTACGACGCCACCGTGTGGAGCATCGTCTTCCCCCTCGGCATGTACGCGGTCGCCGGCATCTACCTGGGCCGGGCGGATCACATCCCGCTCGTCGGTATGGTCGGTAGTGCCGAACTGTGGTGTGCATTCACCGTGTGGTGCGTGGCGTTCGTCGTCATGGTGGTGCATCTCTGGCGGTCGGTGGTGCAGGTCGGACCGGCAACAGTGGAGACGCAGGAGAGCGCATGACGGAAACCCCACCCGTGATCGAGGTATCGGTGGCTGCGGCGCCGTCGGTCGTATGGCCTGCCCTGCGCGACCCGGAGTTGCTTCGCCGCTGGCACGGCTGGGACTGCGAGGGCCTGGACGACGAGATCAGGGAAATCTACTTCGGCGACGACGTGACGGAGGACGCCGAGGCCTTCATCCTCGCCCTCGGCGGCGCCGACCGGTTCAGCCTCCACGAGCTCGACGGCACCACGCTGGTGCGGATCACCCGGCCGCCCCGGGGCGCCGATCCCGCCGCCGACGACTGGTACGACGACGTCACCGAGGGCTGGACCACGTTTCTGCAGTTCCTCAAGTTCGGCATCGAACGGCACGGACTCGACGAGCGTCGCACACTGTTTCTGCAAGGCCCGGTCGCGGACGGAGATTCGGCGCGGCACCTGCTCGGCCTCGACAAGCTCGCGGGCCTGACGGTGGGCGATCACTTCACCGCGGTCGCCGACACGGGCGACCTGCTGCACGGGGTGGTGTGTTTCGTCGGCGAGCACCAGACCGCGGTGAGCGTCGACGATCTCGGCCCCGGACTGTTGCAGTTCGGCGAGCAGCCCGTCAACGCGGCGCGTCCGAACGGCGGTGCGCAGATCCTCCTGGCCGCCTACGGCCTGGACGACGAGGAGTGGGCCGAACTCGAGCAGCGCTGGACGGAGTGGTGGCAGGCCCGGCCGGGGGCCGAACCTGCCACCTGAGTTCTCGACCGGTCAGGCGAGCACGGTGCCCAGTGTGGGCCACCAGATCGTGCTCTTGACGACGTTCGGCCCCACCTGGTGGTTCAGCGAGCCGTACACGGCCGCCACGACGAGACCGCTGCCGAGCCCGGCGACCGGCGGAGTGGAGACGACAGTGGGAACCGCGACGTTGTTCTGGTCCAGCTTCACGATGCCGCTGGCACCGGTGGCGAAGCTGTAGTACACGACGTCGAGTTCGGCGCCGGTCTGGTCGTTCGCGATGACGCCCGGTCCGCCGAAGAATCCGAAGCGGAACTGGTTGCTCATGTTGGTCGCCACGCCCGCTCCGTACAGCTGTCCGAGAACGGGACCGCCCTGCCCGGTGTCGGAGTACGCCGGGACCTGGAAGATCTGACCCGGCAGGGCGATGTTCGTCGCCGCCGTGTCGGTCGGGGATGCGGCAAGTCGCTCGATGGCGGCCTCCGCCTCGGGGTTTCCGGCGGCCACGGTGCGCAGCTTCGTGATCGCGGTCGCCGGGTCGACGACGGGAGCGGAATCTGCGGGCTGCGCCGACACGACACCGGTGAACATCATCGTCGCTGCCACTGCAGCGGTCAGACCTGCCGCGATACGTCGTGCGAAGTGCCGTCGATTCATTCTTCTTCTCCCTCGTCACGTCAATGGGTAAGCATTAGTTCGGATGAGTAAACACTCGAGCTCTTATCGACGCCGTGGTTCGCGGTGTTACGCGTCCCTCAGACCTATGCTGCTGGCATGGGATCGGATGGTGGGCACGAGGCGAGGATCAGTGAGTTCCGGGAGGGGCTCGCCGACGTGGTCCCCACCCGCCGAAGTCTGCAGCGCCTGTTCGAGGCGGTCCTCGTGGTCGGGTCGGGGCTGGAGCTGGATTCCACCCTGCAGCGCATCGTCACTTCGGCCACGTCCCTCCTCGGGGCCCGCTACGGCGCGCTCGGTGTCCACGCCCCCGACGGCGGGCTCTCGGAGTTCGTCTACGAGGGCATTACGCCGGAGGAGCGTGCGCGCATGGGCCACCTGCCCGAGGGCCGCGGGCTGCTGGGACTGCTGGTCCACGACCCCCGCCCGGTGCGCCTCGCCAACCTGGCCGATCACCCGGGGTCGATCGGCTTCCCGCCCAATCATCCACCGATGAAGAGCTTTCTGGGCATGCCGATCATGATGCGGGGCAAAGTTTTCGGAAGCATCTATCTCACCGAGAAACTCAGCGGACCCGAGTTCACCGACGAGGACGAGGTCATTCTGCGCGCGCTCGCGACGTCGGCAGGCGTGGCGGTGGAGAATTCCCGGCTGTTCGAGGAATCGCGGACGCGGGAGCGGTGGTTGACGGCCGTCGCGGCGATCACCTCCCGGCTGATGGTCGGCGGATCACTCGACGAAACGCTGCACACGCTCGCCGCCGAGGTACGCGAACTGTCCAGCGGTGACGAGGTCTTCATCGTCGTCACGCTCGGCGAGGGCGCGGTGGTCGGGGCGGACAGCACGGTGCGGCCGCTGCGCACCAACTTCCGAAGCGCCACCCAGGCCGAACCGTTCGCCGCAGTGCTGCGCTCCCGCACCCCCGCACTGCTGACGGGGATCGACGGTCTCGCACCGTTCTCCGCCGAGGCGGGCCGGGCCGCGGTGCTGCCGCTGTCGACGGCGTCGGGGGTCGGCGGGGTCCTGGTGGTCACGGCGCGCGGCACCGCTCCGTGGGATCCGGACGAGGTGGCCCGGCTCGAATCGGTGGCCGACCTCGCCGCCGTCGCGGTGGAGTTCGCCGATCAGCAGAGCAAGCAACGTCTGCTGTCGGTGCTCGCCGACCGCGACCGGATCGCGCGCGACCTGCACGACAACGTGATTCAGCGGTTGTTCGCCACCGGCATGAGCCTGCAGAGCACGCACGCGGTCGGGGACGTTCCGGACGGCGTGCGCTCCATCGTCTCCACTGCGGTCGAGCAACTCGATCGGACGGTGCGCGAGATCCGCACCACCATCTTCGATCTGCAGGCCACCGGCATCGCGTCGGCGACCAGTCTGCGCCGCCGCCTGCTCGACGTGATCGGCGACCTCACCTCCCATTCGCCGGTCGCGCCGAACGTCCAGTTCACCGGCGCCATCGACACTCTCGTGCCCAGCCGCATCCACCCGCACGCGGAGGCGGTGTTGCGCGAAGCCCTGAGCAACGCGCTGCGGCACGCGCGGGCCACCACCATCGACATCTCGGTGGCCGCCGCGGACGACCTCGTTGTCACCGTCGCGGACGACGGCATCGGGATCGCCGACGGCGCCCGGCGCAGCGGACTGGACAATCTCGATCGGCGCGCCGAGCACTGCGGCGGCACCTGCACCGTCGATTCCGCCGACGGGGGAACCGTCGTCACGTGGCGGGTACCGTTGACGTGACGAAACTGTCAGTGCTCTTTGCGTAACTCGGTGGCCAGCACCGCCGCCTGCGTGCGCCGCTGCATCCCCAATTTGGACAACAGCCGCGACACGTAGTTCTTGATCGTCTTCTCGGCGAGGAAGAGCCGCTCGGCGATCTCCCGGTTGGTGAGCCCCTCGCCGATCAGGTCGAACACGGCGCGTTCCTGCTCGGACAGTTGCGCCAGCGGGTCGTCCCGGCGGGCGGACCTGATCCGGTTCATCAGCGCCGACGTCGCCCTGCTGTCGAGCAGCGAACCGCCCTCCCCGACCGTCCGCACGGCCGCCACCAGGTCGGTGCCGAGGATCTGCTTCAGGACGAATCCGGACGCCCCGGCCATGATGGCGTCGAACAGCGCCTCGTCGTCGGAATACGACGTCAGCATCAGGCACCGCAGTTCGGGCAGCGCAGCGCGCAGGTCCCGGCACAGCTCGACACCGTTGCCGTCCGGCAACCGGACGTCGAGCACGGCGACGTCGGCGCCGCTGCCCGGGATCCGCGCCATCGCCTCACCGACCGACGCGGCCTCCCCGACCACCTCGAGGTCGGGCACGCTGCCGAGTAGATCGACCAGGCCTCGTCGCACGATCTCGTGGTCGTCGACCAGGAACACCCGCGTGGTCATGTGTGCACCTCCACCGTCTACTCATCGAACCGTACCGCGCACACCCCGGGTATCCACCGATCCGGGACCTCTCCCGCACACAACGGGACCTTCGACCCCAGCGCGGACACGCCGGCGACCGGAAGGCTGAGGATGCGGGGGAACACCCGGACACCACTACTGGAGGTCGCGATGAACAGCTGGTCGCTCAGTGACATCGAGGTGGTCTCCCGCGCCATCGTCTCGGCTCCGTCGGTCCACGACACGCAGCCGTGGGATCTGCGGCTGGACGGCACGTGCGCGCAGATCAGCGAGCGCCGCGGCTTCACGGACACACCGCGCGCCGACCGCGTGATCTCGTGTGGCGCTGGTGTCACGAACGTGGAACTCGCGTTGCGGGCACTCGGCAGGCAGATCGAGACCGATCTGCTGCCCGATCCGCGCCGGCCCGAACTCGTCGCAACCGTTCGCGCAGTGGGGACGGCTTCGCCGTCGAGCACCGATCTGAGGCTCTTTTCCGCCATGGCCCGCCGCCGAAGTCATCGAGAGGCGTTCGCCGACATACCGGTTCCCGCGGCCACCGTCGCCGACATCGTCGACGCGGCCGAGATGGAGGGTGTCTGCGCTCGCCTGCTCGCCGCGGACGAGGCACCCGCGCTCGCCGACGTGCTGCTCTATTCCGCCGACCGGGTTCGGCAGGATCCGGGCCACCAGCGCGATCTCTTCCCGTGGACGTCGCATTGGCTGCCGCGGGGCGGTCACGAGTCTTTCGACACGATCCGCACCGTCGTCACCCGCGGCGTCCCCGATTCGGCACGCCTCGCCGCCGCCATCGAGAGCGAGACCGTCCTCGTGTTCGCATCGGACACGCAGGAGTCGATCGACCTGGTCCGCACCGGAATCGCGGTCGAACGTGCGTGGCTCACCGCCGTCGACGCCCGGCTCGGCGCCTCCGTTCTCTCCCACCCGCTGCGCGTCGACGACTCGGCTCCTCGGCTCGCGAATCGACTGAACCTGCCGGGCCATCCCCAGCTGATCCTGCGAATCGGATACTGACAGAACAGAAACGGAGCGCCATTGTGAGCCGCGTACTCACGGACCGCGAACTGCTGCACGAACTCGAGGACGTTGCGGAAGACAACGTCAACCGGCACCTCGCCATGGCCAGGGACTGGCACCCCCACGACTACGTTCCGTGGGACGACGGCCGCAACTTCGCGGCGCTGGGCGGCGAGGACTGGGATCCGGAACAATCCCAGCTCAGCGACACCGCGCGGGCGGCGATGATCACCAATCTGCTGACCGAGGACAATCTGCCGTCCTATCACCGCGAGATCGCCCAGCACTTCTCACTCGACGGCGCGTGGGGCACGTGGGTGGGCCGGTGGACCGCGGAGGAGAACAAGCATTCGATCGTGATGCGGGACTATCTGGTCGTGACGCGAGGGGTCGACCCGGTAGCGCTCGAGCATGCTCGAATGGCCCACATGACACAGGGCTTCGATCCCGGCGGCGGGTCGATGCTCGATTCGGTGTCGTATGTGACGTTCCAGGAACTGGCCACCCGGGTGTCGCACCGCAACACGGGTAAGGCATGCGGTGATCCGGTCGCGGACCGCATGCTCGCCCGGGTGGCGGCCGACGAGAACCTGCACATGATGTTCTATCGCAACATCGTCGGCGCAGCCCTGGACATCGCTCCCGATCAGGCGATCGCCGCGATCCACAAGGTGGTGACCAACTTCCAGATGCCCGGCGCGGGCATGCACAACTTCCGCCGCAATGCGGTCCTGATCGCGAAGGGCGGCATCTACGACCTGCGCCAGCACCTCGACGACGTCGTACTGCCCGTGCTTCGAAAGTGGAACATGTTCGAGCGCAACGATTTCGGTCCGGAAGGGGAACGCTGCCGCGAGGAGCTGGCGACGTTCCTGCACGGCATGGAGGCCAAGGCATCCCGGTTCGAGGAGTCCCGGGATCGCGCACTCGCCCGCGAGGCCCGTCTCGGCGAACGCATCGCGGCCCGCTGACGCACCTCGAAGACCTAGCTGTCCGGCCGGACGATCATCACCGGGCAGTCCGCGGTGTGGAGCAATGCGTTGCTGGTGGAGCCCAGCAGCATTCCCTTGAAGCCACCCCGGCCGCGGCTGCCCACGACAATCAGTTGCGCCTTCTCGGCGAATTCGCTGAGCACCCGCACGGGGCGGTCGCGCGCGACGACGCGTTCGACCGTCACGTCCGGATACCGCTCCTGGTACCCGGCGAGACGCTCCGACAGCACCACTTCCTCGCCCGTCTGAATGCTGCTCCACAGCGGGTCGTCCGGACTGGCACCGAGCGACGGCTGCACACTCACATCGCTCCACACGTTGACCGCGACCAGGCTCGCACCCCGGGCGGCGGCCTGCTCGAACGCCACTTCCAACGCGGCCCTGCTGCTTTCCGAACCGTCGACACCGACCACGATCGGCCCCTCGGTCGGCGGCTGCCCGTCCAGGGTGCGCCCCCGCACGACCACTAGCGGGCAGTGGCCGTGCGCGGCGACCGCGGACGTCGTGGAACCGATCAGCAGGCCGGTGAACTCGCCGTGCCCGCGCGAGCCGAGCACCACCATGTGCGCGTTGGCGGACAGTTCGATGAGGGTCTGACTCACCTTGGCCTCGAACTGTTCGGTGGTGATGTCGAGCGGCTCGTCCACCGTCTGCTTGGCGTGCACCCGCGCACTGCCCAGCCGGGCCTTCGCCGTGTCCTCGAGTTCTTCCTTGAAGCTCTCGGCCAGATACGGCTCGGTGTAATAGAAGGCAGGAATGTGGACCACTGTCACGATGTGCAGCGGGAGCGACAGTGCGGCGGCGGCCCGAGCGGCCCACGCCACAGCGGCCGACGCCGACTCGGATCCGTCCACACCCACGACGATCGGCTTGATTCCAGTCATGGTCACCTTTCCTGATTCTTCCGGCTGTGCACTGCTGAGGTGTGCGGGTGCTACCCGCAGATCTTGCGGAGCTTCTCGACCAACGCGACACGACCCGCACGATCCGCGGCGAGCGGTGTGACGGTGAGCGTGGTGACCCCGGACTCGGCGAACGCGGCCACCCGCTCCGCGACGTAGCTCTCCGGACCGATCAGCGACACGGCCCGCACCAGGTCGTCCGGCACCGCGGCTGCGGCCTCGTCCTTCTTGCCCGACAGGTAGAGGTCCTGGATGGTCTCGGCTTCCTTCTCGTAGCCGTACCGGACCGCGAGGTCGTTGTAGAAGTTCTTGCCCTTCGCGCCCATGCCGCCGATGTACAGGGCCAGACCGGGGCGGACCCAGTCGAGCATGTGGTCGACGTCGTCGCCGATAGCGAGGGCGGGCGACGCGAAGACCTGCAGGTCGCCGAGGCTCGGGTCGCGCTTCGCCTTACCCTTGGCCAGCGGCTCGCCCCATACGCTCGCGGCCTTCTCCGGGTGGTAGAAGATGGGTTCCCAGCCTTCGGCGATCTCGGCGGTCAACTCCACGTTCTTCGGTCCGAGGGAGGCGATGACGATCGGGATGCGGTCACGCACAGGGTGGTTGATGATCTTCAGCGGCTTGCCCAGCCCGGTGCCCTTCTCGGCGGGCAGCGGAATCTGGTAGTACTTGCCCTGGAACTCGACCTTCTCGCGGCGCCACACCTTGCGGCAGATCTCGACGACCTCGCGGGTGCGTCCGAGCGGGGCGTCGTATTTGACGCCGTGGAAACCCTCGATCACCTGCGGACCGGAGGCGCCGAGTCCCATCACGAAGCGCCCATCCGACACGAAGTCGAGGCCGGCGGCCGTCATCGCGGTCAGGCTCGGCGTGCGGGTGTAGATCTGGAAGATGCCCGAAGCGAGTTCCAGGGTGGTGGTCTTGGCGGCGAGGTAGCCGATCTGGCTCACCGCGTCGAACGAGTAGGCCTCGGGCACGAACGCGATGTCGAGTCCGGCTTTCTCCAGGTCGGCGACCTCGTCGACCGTCTCGGCGAAACCGCCGCTGTAGTTCAAGCCCATACCTATGCGCACGTCGTTCCCCAATCCTGGCGTTACCTGCAACCTGTTCCTGCTTCGTTCCAGAACACTACTGCGCGTAGTCGCCTCAGGGGCGTGCAGGCCTCACGACGACTACCGGGCAATGCGCACCACCGACCAGGCTGTTGCTGGTCGAACCGAGCAGCATCCCCTTGAATCCTCCGCGCCCCCGGCTGCCGACGACCAGCAGTTGCGCCTTCTTCGACCAGTCGAGCAACCGTGCCCGCGGATTGTCGATGTACACCTCGCGGGTGACCCGCACGTCGGGGTATTTCTCCTGCCAGCCGGCGAGGCTCTCGGCGAGGACGGCACGTTCGTCCTCCTCGAGTCCCTGCGGCACGAGGGCCGCGGCCCGCGGATCCTCGAACGCCTTCGATCCGAGGTCGCTCCACACGTGGACGGCCACGAGCGGAGCATTCCGCATCGACGCTTCCTGGAAGGCCACCGAGATCGCCCGCTCACTGGTGGCGCTGCCGTCGACGCCGACCACGACGGGCCCGTCCGCGTGGGCGTCGCCGCGGACCACGACGACCGGGCAGTGCGCGTGGCTGGTGACGTTGATCGCCGTGTTCCCGAGCAGCGCGGTGGCCGCCGCCCCGGACCCGGACGCGCCGACCACCACGATCCGGGCGTTCTCGGACAGGTCGACGAGCCACTGAGCGCTGCTCCCGATCGACAGTTCGGTGCAGACCTCGATGATGGGATTGACCGCGAACGCCCGCTCCTGCGCCTCGGCGAGAATCGCCTTGCCGCTCGCCTCGACCCACTCGTACACGCCGCCCGAATCCATGTACGGGCCACCGAACCCATACGGAGCGAAGTCGAGTGCGTGGATGATCTTCAGGTTCAGTCCACGTTCGGTGGCGAGTTCGGCAGCCATCCGGACAGCGGACTTCGAGCTGTCCGATCCGTCGACGCCGACGACGACGCTGTTGCGGTCCCGTGTGCTCATGGCTTCACACTATCCCCGGCCTCCTTTTCGCGTCTGCCGCCCTTCACCTTTCGACGTGGGGACTTAAGTCCCCATCGATTCGGGCTCTCCGGCCGTAGCCGCAGCGGCCCGATTAGGCGATAATGAGAAATGGAGGCGTGTGTCTCGTCGAATATTACTGGGCCACTGCCTTTTTCGGCCCAGAAAATCACGAGCGATCTCGGTCACAAATTTGGTATCCAAGATGCGAATTAAAGTACATTCGGGTCATGCAACTCACACAGTTCACCGACCTCGGACTGCGGGTGGTCATGCGACTGGCCGTGGCCGGGGACGGCGAACGACCGGGTAGCCGGGCGATCGCCGAGGAACTGTCGGTGTCGTACACCCACGCCGCCAAGGTGATCACCCGACTCGGCGAACTCGGCATCGTCGACGCACGCCGCGGACGCGCCGGCGGCCTGGCCATCACCGAACTCGGGCGCACCGCGTCCGTCGGCTGGCTCGCCCGCCGACTCGAAGGCGACGCGGAGGTCGTCGACTGCGACGGCGCCCAGCCGTGCCCGCTGCGATCGGGGTGCCTGCTCCGGTCGGCGCTCCGGCGCGCGCAGAACGCGTTCTTCGAGTCGCTGGACGGCCTCACCGTCGAAGACCTCACCCGAACCCCCACCGGAACCGTGCTGCTCGCCCTCCCCCGGGTGGCCACCTCAACTTCCCAGTTTTCTCGAACGATCGGAGAATGACATGCTCTCGCCCACCTCGACGGACGTCATCCGCGCCACCCTGCCCGTGGTCGGCGCCGCGATCTCGGACATCACGACGCTGTTCTACCGCAAGATGTTCGACGCTCATCCCGAACTCGAACGAGACCTGTTCAACCGCGGGAACCAGAAGCAGGGCGAACAGCAGAAGGCGCTGGCCGGCGCCATCGCCGCGTTCGCCGCCCTCCAACTCGAGCCCGATCAGGCGCGCGTCGACCTCATCCTGTCGCGGATCGCCAACAAGCACGCCTCGCTGGGGATCGAACCCTCCCAGTACGCGATCGTGCACACCCACCTGTTCGCGGCCATCGTCGAGGTCCTCGGCGACGCCGTCACTCCCGAGGTCGCTGCCGCCTGGGACGAGGTGTACTGGCTGATGGCGGAGACCCTGATCGCGATGGAGGCCGGACTGTACGCCTCGGCGGGAGTGGCCGCCGGTGACGTGTGGCGCGACGTGCGGGTCCGCGAGCGCAGGCACGAGTCCGCGGACACGGTGTCGTTCGTGCTCACCTCCGTCGACGGCTCGCCGCTTCCGTCGTTCACTCCGGGGCAGTACCTGTCCGTCGCCGTTCGCCTGCCGGACGGCGCACGCCAGATTCGCCAGTACAGCCTGTCGTCGGCCCCGTCGCGCGGCGACTGGAGGATCTCGGTGAAACGCGCCGGCGAGGTGTCGAACTTCCTGTACCACAATGTCTTCGAAGACGATGTCTTGACGGTGTCGACGCCGTTCGGCGATCTCGTCCTGCAGGACGACGACGCGCCGCTGCTCCTGGTGTCCGCGGGCATCGGGTGCACCCCGATGATCGGGATGCTCAGCCACCTCGCCGACACCGACGACAGCCGCCCGATCTCGGTGCTCCACGCCGACCGGTCCGCCAGCAGTCACGCGCACCGCGCGGAGCTCACCGAACTGGTGGAACGTCTGCCGTTCGCGGTGATGCACCGCTGGTACGAAGACCTGGGCACCCGACGTCCCGTGGGCGGCCTGCGGGAGGGACGGGCCGACCTCGGCGAGGTCACGATCGCGCCCGGCACCCGCGCCTACCTGTGCGGCCCGCTGCCCTTCATGCTGGGAATACGCGAAGCGCTCCTCGCCAAGGATGTGCCCGCCGAGAACATCCACTACGAGGTGTTCGGCCCCGACAGCTGGTCGGCCACCGTGTGACTGCGGGCGCGGCGCCGTTCACACCGGCCAGGTGTGGACGGGGCTGCCCTCCCGCATGTTCTCCACGTACTGACGCAACATGGCGGCGAGGGCTTCCCGGCGGCTCAGCCCGGCGTTCTCGTGCCGGACCACCTGCGCGCGCTGCCACGACGCCCCCGTCTGCCGGGTGACGCACCGGCCCTCGATGACGCTGAGGTACCGGTCGCGGGCCTTCGCCGACAACCCGAACGCCGCGAGTCCCTCGTCTGCGATGGGCAGCAGCCGCCGTAGGACGAGTTCGTCGGCGCCCGCGAATCCGACACCGGGCCAGTACAGTTCGGCGTCCATGCCGAATTTCGCGCCGGCGTGCAGGTTCTCCTCGGCGGCGTTGAACGACATCCGCGACCACACCGGCCGATCCGATTCGGCGAGCCCGCGCAGCGCACCGTAGTAGAACGCGGCGTTCGCCATCGTGTCGAGCACGGTCGGGCCCGCGGGCAGCACCCGGTTCTCGATGCGCAGGTGCGGTTTGCCGTCGTCGCTGTCGTACACCGGGCGGTTCCACCGGTAGATGGTGCCGTTGTGCATCTGCAGTTCGTTGAGGTCCGGCACCCGGCCCGCGTCGAGTTCGGCCGACGGGTCGACGTCGGACACCTCCGGCAGCAGCGCCGGGAAGTACCTGGAGTTCTCCTCGAACAGGTCGAAGACCGACGTGATCCACCGCTCGCCGAACCACACGCGCGGCCGCACACCCTGGTTCTTCAACTCCAGCGGACGCGTATCGGTGGCCTGCGCGAAGATCGGGATGCGGGATTCGTGCCACAACGCCTTGCCTGCCATGAACGGTGCGTTCGCCGCGAGCGCCACCTGGGCGCCTGCCAGGCACTGCGCGGCATTCCAGTGGGCGGCGAATTCGTCCGGCGCGACGCGCAGGTGCAACTGCAGCGACGTGCACGCGGCCTCCGGGAGCACCGAATTGGCGTCCACCTTCAGCTGTTCGGCAGACCGCCCCTCGAGCGGCACGCCCTCGAGGTCGAGTTCGATGTCCTCTCCGCGCGCGGCGAAGATCTGGTCGTTGAGCTGCTCGTAGCGGGGGTTCGCGGTGATCCACTCGCGGCCGAGATGCTCGAGTTCCAGCGTCGGCAGCATGCCGACCATCACCAACTGGGCGTCGTGGCCGTGGATCCGGGCGTCGGCGACGTGCAGCGACGCCCGCAGGGTGCGTTCGAGCTCGAACGTCCCCTCACCGTTCAGCGGACCGGGGCGGACGTTCATCTCGACGTTGAACTGGCCGAGCTCGGTCTGGAACACGGCATCGTCGTCGATCGACTCGAGGACCGCGAGATTGGACATCGCGGGCGTCATGTCGGAGTGGACGAGATTGAACTCGATCTCCATGCCCAGCATGGGCCTCGGCGGGTCGACGTCGTCGGCGAACGCCCCCTCCCGCAGCATCCTCTCGAGCGCGTCGACGCACATGAGCACCTTCTGCCGGAACAGGCGCCGGTCTTCTCGGGTGAATGTCCGAGACGTCACTTCGCGACCCATACCACTCCCCAACTGCGCGTCGAACTGCGCTCACGGGGGAGCATATCCGTTCAGCCCGCGCGAATGCGGGATGGCGGGCTAACCTCGAACCAGACGCTGGTGAGCGGAAGGACCGGAGATGACGCCTGATACCGACTCCAAGAAGAAACCAGAGTTCTCCGTGGGCACGCGCGTGAAAACGCGGCACTCGGCCGATCACGAACTGGCCGAGAAGAAGTGGCCCCTGGAGGCCGGCGTCATCGTCGACGATTTCGCCGGCGTCCAGGACATCAGCAACGATTCGTACGGCCGGGACTGGGCCGTGTCACGCCGCTGGGCGATCGCCCTCGACAGCGGACCACTCGTGTTCCGCAACGACGACGATCTCGAGCCGGAGTAGGCCCTTACGCGTTGGCGCCCGCGTTGCCCCAGGTGACGGACACGCCGCGCTCCTGCAGCCAGCGGCCAGGATCGATCTTGTTTCCGTTCGCGTCGTGCACCTCGAAGTGCAGGTGCGGTCCGGTGGACTGGCCGCGGTTGCCGACGTGGGCGATTTCCTGCCCTGCGGTGACGCGCTGCCCCACGCTCACGGTGTAGTCGTTGACGTGTCCGTAGACGGTGACGGTGCCGTCGTCGTGCAGCAGACGCACCCACAGTCCGAAGCCGGACGCCGCGCCGGCGTCGATGACCTGGCCGTCGGCCGCTGCGAGCACCGACGTGCCGATGGGCGCCGCGATGTCGATGCCGCCGTGGTGGGCTCCCCAGCGGGAACCGAAGTCGGAGGTCAGCTTGCCCGAAACCGGCTGAACCGTGTGGGGCTTGACCGGGTTGACGGAGGACAGCCACTGCTGAGCCTGGGCGCCGAGGTCCGGGCCCCCGAGGTTCTGGGCGGCGGTGCCCAGGTCTGCGGGCAATTCGAAGCCGGCGGGAAGGACACCGGCCGGGATCTCGAACGGCAGGCCCGGCAGGGTCTGCGCACCGTTCGTCTCGTGGGAGTCGACGGGGGCGGCGGCGGCGTTTCCGGCACCCAGCTGGGCTGCACCGACGACGATGGCTCCGGTGGCGGCCGCGACAGTCGCGGCCTTGATGCCCACACCCGCTCCGGCCTGCTGGTTGCGATGGCGCCCGCGCGCCGCGTCCGGATCGATCTCGAAGCGAATGGAAGACCCGCTCGCCCGGTGGTGGGAACCCACAGTAAATACCTCGTCAGTCGTCGGATTGCAGCCCTCCCCGTCCGGGGTGGGCTCCTCTGTCTGGCGACGAATGTAACAAAACGATATAGGTCCGCGCCACCGTTACCGAACGTTTATGTTCGGCGCTCCTCGAGTTCCGCCTTGAAGGCGGCGTACCGAGCGCGGTGCGGGGCGCGCCGGCGAATTACCGCCCACGCGATCCCGAGCACGATGAACCATACCGGGGTGACGAGGAGCGCCTCGAGGGTGTCGTCCTCCTGGGTCAGGGCCCAGATGAGAAAGACGAAGAACGCCAGCACGACCCAGCACATCACCACCCCGCCGGGCATCTTGAACTTCGAGGCCTCGTGCAGTTCGGGGCGGCGCTTCCGGTACACGAGATAGCTGGCCAGGATCATCGTCCACACGAAGATGAACAGCACCGATGAGATTGTCGTCACAGTCGTGAACGCCTCGATGACCGAGTCGCCGGAGAACAGCAGCGCGATCGCCGACAGCAGGAAGGCGCACGAGAACATCAGCGCGTTGGCCGGGACCTTGCGGGAGCTGAGCCTACCGAGTCTGGCCGGTGCGTCCCCCTCCTGCGCGAGGCCGTAGACCATCCGGGACGTCGAATAGATTCCCGAGTTGGCCGAGGACGCCGCCGACGTCAGCACCACGAACTGGATGACTCCCGCCGCGATTCCCAGACCTGCGAGCGTGAACATCGCCGTGAAGGGGCTCTCCCCGGGGACGACCTCACGCCACGGCGTGACCGAGATGATCACGATCAGCGACACCACATAGAACAGCAGGATGCGGATCGGGATGGAGTTGATCGCCTTCGGCAGGTTCTTCTCCGGATCCTTCGCCTCGGCCGCCGTGGTGCCGACGAGTTCGATACCGACGAACGCGAAGACCGCGATCTGGAATCCGGCCACGAAGCCCATCGCGCCGGTCGGGAACATGCCGCCGTCGTTCCACAGGTTGTCGAATCCCGCCTCCGAGCCGCCCGGCGACGTGAAGTGCGTGAACACCATCACGAGTCCGACGACGATGAGGCTGAGGATGGCGATGATCTTGATCAGCGCGAACCAGAACTCGGTCTCGCCGAACGCCCGGACTGTCGGCAGATTCAGCAGCAGCAGCGCCGCGATGGCGATCAGCGCCGGGATCCACAGCTGGAGGTCGGGCCACCAGTACCGCACGTAACCGGAGATCGCGATGATGTCGGCGATCCCCGTGACGATCCAGCAGAACCAGTACGTCCACCCCGTGAAGAACCCGGCCCAGGGGCCGAGCAGGTCTGCCGTGAAGTCGGAGAACGACTTGTAGTGCAGGTTGGAGAGCAGCAACTCCCCCATTGCCCGCATCACGAAGAACAGCATGAAGCCGATGATCATGTAGACGAAGATCACCGACGGTCCGGCCAGCGAGATCGTCTTCCCGGACCCCATGAACAGGCCCGTGCCGATTGCTCCGCCGATCGCGATCAGCTGGATGTGCCGGTTGGCGAGCTGCCTGGAGAGATGCGGTTCGCCGCCCGCTCCCGTCCCTGGGTCGCCGCCCGATCCGATCGAGTCCGTCGAGGAAGTGCGGTCAGCCATGGAACACCTGCAACCCTTCTCAGTCCTTGCTGTCACCGTCCGAAAGCGTGCGTCACGTTACGCCGGGGACTTGACAGAAGCCGAGTAGCTAAGGCTAACCTCATTTCGTTACTTCGAGGCGAGGAGCCTGCACATGATCGAGGACCTGATCGAGATCGCGTACGCCCAGGGCGCTGTCACCTGTGTGGCTCAGGCCGCCGGCGGCGTCGACGAGTACGAACTCGCTCGGGTCGATTCGGTCGCGTCCAGCGTCACGGTGTCGGTACGGGCCGACGGCAAGTTCGCGAAGGCCACGAGCATCGAGGGATACCTCAGCCTCGGCCAGGTCGTCCGGGCGTGCGGACTCGACTACCGGCACGCCACCCGCCCGCCAGTACATCCACTGTTGACGTCCTCTCGGCCGTGAACGACCGAGATTCCCCGCGGGACTCGCGTCCCGAGGTTCCTGTTTCACCGACGGTTGCCGCCCCGCACCTTAGGTGCGGGGCGGTCTCACACCGTCTCCGCAGGCTGTCACCGTCAGTCCGACGGCCAAAATATTCTTAGCGGCGTTCACGTCCCGGTTGTGGACGGCGCCGCATCGGCATGTCCATTCCCGCACATTCCAGCGGCATCGCCGAGGCGATCTCCCCGCACACCGAGCAGGTCTTCGACGACGGACAGAACCGGTCGACCGCCACCACCCGCCGCCCGTACCAGTCGGCCTTGTATTCGAGCATGGACCGGAACTCGGACCAACTCGCATCGGAGATCGCCCGAGACAACGACCGGTTTTTGATCATGTTCCGCACACTCAGATCCTCGATGGCGATCACTTGATTTTCGCGCACCAGCCGAGTGGAGAGTGTGTGCAGATAATCGCGGCGCCGATCGGCGATCCGGCCATGAATCTTGGCGACCTTCAGTCGGGCCTTGGCCCGGTTCCGGGATCCCTTCTGCTTCCTGGCGAGCATGCGCTGCGCCTTCGCCAGCCGCTCACGATCCGCGCGCTCGTGGCGCGGGTTGGTGATCTTCTCCCCCGTCGAGAGCGTGTACAGGCTCGTGATCCCGGCATCGAGCCCGACCACCCGATCGGCCGGCTCGAGTTCGGCGATCGTGTCCTCGACGAGGATCGAAACATGGTACTGACCGCGAGCATTGCGCGACACCGTCACCTGCGACGGTGTCGCCCCCTCCGGCAGTGGCCTCGACCACCGAATATCCAGCGGTTCGGACTGCTTGGCCAACCGGATCTGCCCGCCGCGGTAGGTGAAGCAATTCGAATAGTAGGTCGCCGAATCCTTCGACTGGCCCTTCTTCTTGAATTGCGGGTAGCGGGCCTGGTTGCGCCAGAACTTCTCGAAGGCGCCCTGCAATTGCCGCAGCGATTCCTGCAACGGCCCCTTCGACGGCTCCGCCAACCACTCCGTCTCGGTGTCCCGTTTCCATCCGGTGAGCATCTTCGAGGTGTCCGTGTAGGTGACCCGTCGCTGCTCCTGCGACCAGGCCCGCGTCCGCTCGGCCAACGCCCGGTTGTAGACATACCGGGTGCACCCGAACGTCCGAGCAAGCTGTTCCGCCTGCACCGCAGTC
Source organism: Rhodococcus sp. P4_B6 (assembly GCF_056402215.1). Lineage (NCBI taxonomy): Bacteria > Bacillati > Actinomycetota > Actinomycetes > Mycobacteriales > Nocardiaceae > Rhodococcus > Rhodococcus sp. P4_B6. The sequence continues at coordinate 32,378 of NZ_JBFUHV010000066.1, forward strand.
GGATAGAAACGGTACTTGTACGCCCGCTTCACCACCCTCCGCGCCATGACCCAGACACTAGCCACAGGGTCCGACAAATCCAGATCGGCTATCCCGGACCTCAAGGACCGGGTCTGCGCCGAAAGACTCACGGATCAACCCAGGTGCTCCCCGAAGAAACCGTCGATCCTGGTCCACGCATCGGCGGCGGCTTCCGGGTCGGGCACCATCCCCGTGACCTTCATCAGGGGACGCATCACCTTCGGTCCGGCCAGTGCGTCGTTCAGGAACGTATGGCCGGCCGTCGGATACTCCTTGACGTCGTGGACCACACCGGCCCGGGTCAGCGCCGACTCCAACTTGGCCGCCGCGTTCCGCAGGGCGAAGTCCTTCCCGCCGTAACTGGCCACCACCGGACACGCCCCCGCCACCGCCGCGTCCAGGTGACGCGGCAAGACCCCGTAGTTCGGGGCTGCCGCGTCGAACCCGGTGCGCAGGGTCATCAGAGCGAACCCGCCGCCCATGCAGAACCCGATGACCCCGATCTTCCCCGTGCAGTCCGAAGACCCGGACAGCCACTGACGCGCAGCCTCGATGTCCCCGTACGCCCGGCCCTTCCCCGAGAGCATCGCCCGCATCGTCGACACCAGGCAACGTCGCGCACCGCCCGCACTGAACAGATCCGGCGCCAGAGTCAGAAACCCCGCCGACGCCAGCCTGTCCGCCTGACGCCGCATCACGTCGTCCAAGCCGAACGCCTCGTGCACCATCACCACACCCGGCCACGGACCCTCACCCGACGGCCTCGCCAGATAGCCGTGCAAGTTCAGCGAACCGTCGTGCCGCGCAGCGAGGTCGGTCAAGTCGATCTCGGACATGTGCGTCTCCCGTTCCGTCGTCACTTCCAGAACATCTGCGACAACCATGCCCTCCCCATCGCGAGCGCACCACCATTCCCGCTACACTCACCTCGGTGTGCGCCCCGCGCGTGCACCGCGCCTTCGTAGCTCAGGGGATAGAGCAACCCTCTCCTAAAGGGTAGGTCGCAGGTTCGAATCCTGCCGAGGGCACTCTCCTGCATACGGTCGTCCACGCGCCTCTGCTGCGGTAACGCAGGTCACGCCGCGGGCGATACGACGGGTAGGTCGGGACGACCGAGGAGAGTCTCATGAACTGGGTGGACATCGACATTTTCCCACCGCCGATCGCCGACCTGCTGCGCCTGTTGGCCGCGCCGACGAGCAACGGGGCGGGATCATGATCGGCATGCTGCCCGACCTGCCGTACATGGGGTTGGACTGGGAGTTCTTCTTCCCGACCAATCTGTACATCGCGTTCATCAACTGGTGGAATCCTTTCTAGCGCACAGTAGCCCGGTCAGCGGGTCCCGCGTACGCGCCGCCACCACCTGGCCTTCCGCTCCGCCTTCTCTGCCTCCTCCATCTCGTGCCGCATCTGCTTCAGGACTGCCGGGGCCTCGAGCGCGCTGAACGCCCGGGATTCGGTTCTGAACTCCTTCAGGTACGTGCAGCACACGAATCCAGGGCCGAGCGAGCCGAGAGAGAAGGGAATCGACACCAGCAACCAGTTCCCGCCGTACGCGTGGCCGAGCGTCACACAGATCAGGGCGACAGCACCCAAGGCGAACTGGAGATACAGGAACTTCCCGCCCTGCCGCCTGGCATGTTCCATCCCCGACAGGTGATAGTCCATGTTCAGCCTGTGGATCTCGATCTCCCGCTGGGTCCGAATGATGTAGTCGTCGAACGTCTCGCCGTCATTGAGATAGTCATCCATCGGGCCGCCTTCGTCGCGTGGGAATCGCAGCGTAGGCGTGCCCACCGACATGTCGTGGACAGCCATAATCTTTGCGTAAGGGCGACGCCGCCATCATGGTCTTTCAGCGACGACGGCGACTACGACCGGCCGACGCTCCGGGACGAGACCGTCGGTCACGGCACCTCTCTCAGCGTCGGCAGCGACGGCGAGGTCGACGAGGGCGGCGAATGACGGTGTCAGTCGATCGCGAAGAGCCGCGCCGCGTTGTCGTGGCACACCGCCCGCAGCCACGGCTCGCCGAGGTCGAATCGGGTGAGACCCTCGAGCGCGTCGAGGTACGGGTACGGGATGTTGGGGAAGTCGCTGCCGAACACGATTCGTTCCTGCAGTTCCGACAGGCGGTGCACCTGGTCGCGCGGAAACGGTGTGGCCGCTTCGGTGTAGTCCGTGAACGTCATCGTGGTGTCGAGATACACATTGGAGTACTGGTCGGCCAAGTCCAGGAATTCCCGGTACTCCGGCAGCCCCATGTGGGCGATGATCAGGTGCAGCCGCGGGTACCGCGACAGCAGTTCAGCGATCGGGCCCGGGCCCGTGTGGGTGCCGGGCGCGGGCCCCGACCCGCAGTGGATGACCACGGGGACACGCGCCTCCTGCAGCACACCCCACACGGGGTCGAGGAGCGGATCGTTCGGCGAGTAGTCGCCCACCTGGATGTGGGACTTGAACACGCGCGTCCCCGACTCGATCGCCTCCGCGACATACGTGGCCGCGGACTCCTCCGGGTAGAACGTGGACGTCCGCAGGCAGTCGGGGGTCTGCGCGGCGAATTCGGCCGACCACTGGTTGAGCCACGCCGCCATCTCCGGCTTGTGCGGGTAGATCATCGACGTGAACCGGCGGACACCGAACCCGCGGAGGTGCTCGACGCGGACGTCCTCTTCGTGCCGGTAGTGGATGGGCCACTCACGTCCGGTGAGGGGACCGACGGCGTCGAAGTAGCCCCACACCTTCTCCATCACATTCGCGGGCATGAAGTGGGTGTGGACGTCGATGATGCCGGGCAGCCCCAGCGCGCGCCAGAACTCCTGCACCCGTAGATCCTCGGACAACACTCTTCTCCTCGACGCAGTGCCGGACCACGGAACCCCGGCGGATCGGAACGGGGGCCGACTCAGAACAGCGTGAACGCGTCCTCGGGCTCGGGTGCCGGCGCGACAGGCGCCGGTGCAGCGGCAGGGGCGGGTGCAGCGGCAGGGGCTGCGACCGGCGCCGGAGCGACCGCGCCGGATGCGACGGCACGAGCCGCCTCGCCGGCGAGGACGTCGGCCATCTCGTTGTAGTGGTTGCCCACGTGGCCGCGGACCCAGCGGAACCGGACCGGCCCGGGGCGTTCGGCGATGGCCCGGTCGATGGACTGCACCAGCCCGAGGTTCTTGACGGGAGCACCGCCCGCCGTCTTCCAGCCCTTGCGTTTCCACCCGGGCAGCCATTCCGACGCGCACTTGATGGCGTACTGGGAGTCGGATTCGATCAGCAGCGGATCGGCGCCGGGATGCGCGGTGATCGCTTCGAGCAGCGCCCGCAGCTCGGCGATCTGGTTGGTCCCGGAGGGTTCGCCACCCGATTGGCTGGGACCCTCGTGATTGACCCATGCCCAGCCGATCGCCCCACCGGGGTTGCGGAGGCAGGATCCGTCGGTACTCACGATGATCATGGCTGGGACTTTACGTGCGCGCTCCGACAGCCGCCGGTAGCGGTCGCCTTCACAGTGGATACGCTGCATTCGATGACGGCTTCGCTCGAGGTGGTCGAGACCACCGTGACCGCGCGGCGTCCCCTGGACGTCGCCATGTCGTTGCAGCCGCTGCAGCGCGGGAAGGGTGACCCCTRCCACCGCCGGACGGCCGACGGCGCGATCTGGCGGACGTCGGTGCAGAAGTCGGGCCCGGTCACCTATCGCCTCACCCAGATCGACCGTCATTCGGTGCGCTGCCAGGCGTGGGGTGCGGGTGCTCCCGAGCTGGCTGCGGGGCTGGGCCGCCTCGTCGGAGAGCACGACGAGTGCGCGGACTTCGCCCCCGACCATCCGATCCTCGTCGAGGCGCACCGGCGTTTCCCGCACCTGCGCCTCGGCCGCACGGACCGGGTGCTGGAAGCCCTCGTGCCCGCGATCCTCGAGCAGCGGGTGCACGGCATCGCGGCGTTCGCGGCGTGGCGGCACCTTGTGTGGAAGTTCGGCGCGCCTGCTCCCGGTCCGGCTCCGGACGGGATGCGACTTCCCCCGACCGCGGACGTGTGGCGGCGGGTGCCGTCGTGGGAGTTCCACCGGGCCAACGTCGACCCCGGCCGGTCGAGGACGATCGTGCGCTGCGCGCAGGTCGCCGACCGGCTCGAGAAGATCGTCGACCTCCCCCGCGAGGAGGCGAACCGCCGGCTGATGTCCATTCCCGGCGTCGGGGTCTGGACCGCGGCCGAGGTGTCGCAGCGCGCGCTGGGCGATCCCGATGCCCTGTCGGTCGGCGACTATCACCTGGCCGCGATGGTCGGGTGGTCGCTGCTCGGAAGGCCCCTCGACGACGCCGGGATGGTGGAGTATCTGGCGCCGCTGCAGCCGCACCGCCAACGCGCCGTGCGACTGCTGGAGGTGAGCGGGCATGCCGTCAAACCCAAGTTCGGCCCCCGCACGACGGTCGTCGACCACAGCTGGCACTGAACGTCATTCACGCACTCCACGTGGCCGCATTCCACCACCTGTGAACACCTGTTCAAGTGTTCATACGAACAACTAGACTTCGAAGGATCAGCTGCCGGCCGGAGGAGACGCCGTGGAATCCGTGGCAATGCACATGAGCGACGGCCTGATCAACGCACCGACCTCCCTGCTGTTCGTCGTCGTCGCCGTGGCGGGACTGTCGATCGCCGCCTGGCGCGCGCGCTCGGAACTCGACGAACGCACCGCACCGATGGCCGGTCTCGTGGCGGCCTTCATCTTCGCGGTCCAGATGGTCAACTTCCCGATCCTTCCCGGTGTGAGCGGCCACCTCCTCGGCGGCGCACTCGCCGCCGTCCTGGTCGGCCCGTACACCGGCATGCTCTGTATCTCGATCGTGCTGATCGTGCAGGCCCTGCTGTTCGCCGACGGCGGGCTGACAGCGCTGGGGGCGAACATCACCAACATGGCGATCATCGGGGTGGTGGTCGGCTGCGGCGTCGCGGTGACGTTGCGTCCGCTCGTCGTGCGGCAGGAGCGACTGCGCTTCCGCGTCCTCGGCGGGATGTCGTTCGCCGCGGCCCTGTGTGGAACGGTGGCGGCGGCGATGGGCTTCGTGCTCGAGTACGCGATCGGCGGACACGCCACGTCCGGGGAGTCGACCTCGCTGGGCGCGGTGGCCGCCTACATGCTCGGGGCGCACGTGCTGATCGGCATCGGCGAGGGCCTCATCACGGCCGTCACGGTCACGGCCGTCGCGAAGGCGCGCCCCGACCTTGTGTATCTGCTGCGGACGGCACCCCGGCGGGTGGAGGTGCGGGCGTGATCTCCCTCCGCCGCTTCCTGATCGGCTTCGCGCTGGTGGCGCTGCTCGTCGCCGGCGCGGTCTCCTACCTCGCCAGCTCCAGTCCGGATGGTCTCGATGCCGCGACGACGCGCGGATGCGAGACGGTGGAGACCGACAACGGGGAGGCGCTCGTGGGTGACTGCATCGCCCGGAACGCGTCCGCGCATCACCTGTCGGACTCGCCGCTCGCCGACTACACGGTGGGCGGCCGGGCGCATCTCACCGGGGTCGCGGGCGTCATCGGCGCGACCGCGACGTTCGCCGTCGCGGGTGGCCTGTTCTGGCTGCTCGCCCGCGCGCGGCGCAACCGAACGAGCCCCTGACCGTGGGAGCCGGTCACGCCCATCCGCTCTACCTCGACGGCGCCTCCCCCCTGCACCGACTGCCCGCCGAGGTCGAGATCGTCTGCGCCGTCGTCTTCGTCTTCGCGGTGGTCGCGACACCACGCGAGGCGTTCTGGGCGTTCGCCGGCTACCTCGCCGTCCTGATCGTGATCTGGCGGATCGCCGGCATCGCGCTCAGGTGGATCGGGCCGAGGATGCTGATCGAGTTGCCGTTCGTGACACTCGCGGTGCTGCTGCCGTTCGCCGAGGGCGGCGCCCGCGTCACGGTCGCGGGACTGTCGCTGTCCGTCGCGGGCCTCTATGCGGCCTGGGGCATTCTCGTGAAGGGCACTCTGGGCGTCCTCGTCTCGCTGACGCTCGCTGCGACGACACCGGCCCGGGACCTGCCCTTGGGTCTGGCGCGACTGCGCGTGCCCGCGATGCTCACGACGATCGTGGTTCTGATGCTGCGCTACCTCGACCTGCTCACGGCCGAGATCGAGCGGATGCGCACCGCCCGGCTGTCCCGCGGCGACGACCCCCGGACGTTCCGGCAGATCGGCGCCACCGCCCGGGGCGTCGGCGGTGTGTTCGTGCGTTCCTACGAGCGCGGCGAGCGCGTCCACCTGGCGATGCTGTCGCGGGGGTTCGCGGGTTCGGTTCCCACGATCGGGGCGCCCCCGGCGACCGCTGCGGCATGGCGGGCGGGGCTCGTGCCCGCGGTGTGCGCGGTGGGGATCTGTCTCACGGCGTGGGTGCTCCGATGACCGCGGCCGTGCACCTCGAGGGCGTCTCGTTCGCGTATCCGGACGGCCGGGCCGCGCTGCACCGGATCGACCTCACGGTGGAACCCGGCGAGCGGGTGGCCGTCCTCGGCCCGAACGGGGCGGGCAAGACCACACTGATGTTGCACCTCAACGGCATTCTGACGGCCACCGAAGGCAGCGTCACGGTGGGCGGGCTGGCGCTGTCGCGGGGTGCGCCGCGGGACACGTTGCGCGAGGTCCGGCGGCGGGTCGGCATCGTCTTCCAGGATCCCGACGACCAGTTGTTCATGCCCACCGTCGCGCAGGACGTCGCGTTCGGTCCGGTCAATTTCGGCGTCACCGGGTCGGCGCTCGACGAGCGGGTGCGCGACGCGCTGGCGGCCGTGGACATGACGGCGCATTCCGATCGCAACCCCGCGCACCTGTCGGTGGGCCAGCGACGCCGGGTCGCGCTGGCGACCGTCCTCGCGTGCGCCCCGAACGTCCTCGTGCTGGACGAGCCCTCGAGCAATCTCGACCCCGTCGCCCGGCGCGAACTGGCCGAGGTTCTGCTGGGTATCGACACCACGCACCTGCTCGTCACGCACGACCTCCCGTACGCCGCCCAGTTGTGCACACGCGCCGTGATCCTCGACGAGGGTTGCCTGGTGGCCGACGGTCCGATCCTGGACTTGCTCGGCGACCCCGCGTTGCTCGCGCGGCATCGCCTCGAGTTGCCGTGGGGTTTCCGGCTTCCCACCGCCGAGCCTCATTCGCCCGGCGAACGATCCGTGACACCGCCGACCGGGTAGCCCACGATGGGGTGACGAAGCTTCGCCCGCACTCCGACCGGAGGTCAGCGATGTCCACACCCGAAGCCGATGCCGCGACGGTGTCCCAGCGCATTTTCGACGCGTCGCTCGGGGCCATCGACCTTCTCGCCGTCCACCTGGGAGACCGCCTCGGCTGGTACCGCAGTCTCGCGTCGGAAGGCCCGGCGACGGCGGACGAACTGGCGGAACGCACCTCCACTCATCCGCGGTACGCGCGCGAGTGGCTCGAGCAGCAGGCCGTGTCGGGACTTCTCACGGTGGACGCCGCGGATCCACCGAAGTTCACGCTTCCGGCCGGTGCCGCCGAAGTGCTCACGGACGAGCAGAGTCTCAACTATCTGGCACCGCTCGCGCGGATCTTCGTCGCCGCGACCACGCAGATGCCCGCACTGCTGGAGGCGTATCGCACCGGCGGCGGCGTGGGGTGGTCCCAGTACGGTGCGGATGCTCGCGAGTCGCAGGCCGATATGAATCGGCCGTGGTACGAGCAGGTTCTTCCCGGCGCGCTGGCGTCGGTTCCCGAGGTGGACGCGTTGCTGCGGGCGCCCGGTGCCACCATCGCCGACGTCGGATGCGGCGGCGCCTGGTCCACGATCGCACTCGCGCGCGCCTACCCGGACGCCACGCTCCACGGCTACGACATCGACACCGCGACCGTCGAACTCGCGAGGTCCAACGTGCGCGAGCGGCCGGATGTCGCCGACCGGATCACGATCACCGAATCGGACGCCGCGGGAATCCCCGAGGGCAGTTGCACCGCGGCCTTCGCGTTCGAGTGCATCCACGACATGCCCGCTCCGGTCGAGGTGCTGTCCGCGGTCCGCAGGGCGCTGGCCCCCGGCGGTGCGATGATCGTGATGGACGAGGCGGTCGACGACGAATTCTCCGCGCCGGGAAGCGACGTCGAGCGACTGATGTACGGCTTCAGTCTCACCGTGTGCCTGCCCGACGGCATGAACCACACTCCGAGCGCGGGCACCGGAACGGTCATGCGCCCGAGCACATTGCGCGGCTACGCCGAGTCCGCCGGTTTCGGCACCATGGACGTCCTGCCGATCGAGGATTTCGGGTTCTTCCGGTTCTACCGGCTGACGGTGTAATCGTCGCACCGACACCCGATACGTACGTATTTTGCGGAAAGGCCGAAAACTGGGGCGTCCGAAGGGGGAAGATGTCTGCAGTAGGCAGGTTACGGACGCTTTCGCCGGTCGGGGCAACTGTGAAGCGCCAGGTCGAACCAGATTTGTCGTTTGTCATCCGCTACTACGCATGGGAAACACCATGAAACTGCATAGAGTGACAGCGCCGGCAGCGCTGCTGATCGCCACCCTGTGTGTCGGAATGGGTACCGCGTACGCCGCCCCCACTCCCGCCGACCAGGCCGTCATCTCGCACACCAGCCTCAGTGCCGACGGCCGATCGGTCGGCACCGCACTCGACGCGGGATATTTCACCCTGTCGAGGACGGCCGCCGCGGTCGACATCTCCAACGATTCCGGAACCACGGTGGCCACGATCCCACTGCGTTACTCGATCGCCGGCGTGCAGTTCGCGATCGATCCGCTCGTCACCGACGGCGGCCGGTTCCTGAGCCTGACGCCCACGACGACCCCGGTCGCGGGAACACTCGCCCTCACCCCGGTCGACAGGGATTCCGCGTACGCCAACATGATGACGCAGCTCGAGATCGGCTGGGTGAACGGCGGCGGGACCGCGACCGCGATCGGCGCGGGCATCGGATTCGTCGCCGGGTGCATCTTCCTCATCCTCGGCGGATGTCTCCCCGGTGCCGCGGTAGGCGCAGCGATCGGCGCCGTCACCGGTATCAGCAACGCGAACCCCGCTGCGACACCGGCGGTTTACGAATTCCTCGGAACCCTGTAGCGGGGCTTCCGTTCCGACCTCGAGCGACGATTCCGGGAGGACTATGGGTAAGTTCGCACACGGGGAGCATCACCGCGCACCCACATATGCATGTAGCCGTTCCGGTTTTCCAGCGAATATGGTCCACGCACAACGATGTTCGGTGCTCTCAGGTGGGGACCGTGTTCGTCCTACGACATGGTGGGAATTTCCATGAAACTCTTGAGAACTCTGGCATTGTCCATATTCGTCGTGTCCGCGATGGCCGTCGGGGCGGGAACGGCGTACGCCGATCCGGCACCGCAGGGAATCGACTGGTCGCAGCCGCTCATGACCCCGGCCGCCGATGGCGGTAGCAGCCAGGTGGCCGAGCAGTTCTTCCCGGAGAACGAGACCAAGCAGGACGCCTTCGACAAGATGACCAACGAGATCAATACCGGCTGGAACAACGCGGGCCTGCAGGGCATGGCGATCGGTTCCAACGTGGGCATGGCCATCGGGTGCGTGTCGATCTTCCCCAACTTCATCGCAGGCTGCATCGTCGGCGCAGTGGTCGGCACCATCGCCGGCGCCGTCATCGGCATCGGCGTGGGTAACCCCAATGCCCAGCCTGCCGTAGAGCAGTTCTTCGCTACACCCTGAGCGAAGAGCGGGCTGCAGCCCCGGCCTCACTCGGGCCGGGGCTGCGGCGTGTCCGCCCACGACTAGTTGATACATGACCAATTAGTGCGCTAACTGATCTGCTCGGTCAGCCGACGACACCCTCTGCACGCCGGTTCGCGATGTCCTCCGCCGACCAGCCCAACTCGCCGAGGATCAGATCGGTGTGCGCGCCGAGCGCGGGCACGTCCCCCATCCGCATCTCCACGTCGGAGAACGTCATCGGCGGCAGCATCGCCCGGATCGGCCCGGCCTCGGTGCCGACGTCACGCCAGCGGTCGCGCTGGTCGAGTTGCGGATGCTCGATCAGCCCGCCCAGGTCGTTGAGTTCCGCCGCCGGGATCCCGGAGTCCGCGAGCGCCTGGTCGAGAGCGGCGCTCGTGAAACGTTGCGTCTCCTCGGCCACCAGGGCGTCCACCTCCGCCCGGTGCTGCACCCGCAGCATGTTGGTCGCGAACCGGGGATGGTCGGCGAGGTCAGGGCGTTTGAACACGTCCGTCACCAGTTGCCGCCAGCCGCGGTCGTTCTGGACACCGATGAGGATCTGTCCGTCCAGGGTGGGATACGAGTCGTACGGGACGATCGCCGCATGACCGAGCCCGACGCGCGGGATCTGCTTGTCGGCGTACATCTTCATGTACATCGGATGGCCCAGCCACTCCGCGGTCGCGTCGAACATCGACACGTCGATCCGCGCTCCCACACCGGTGCGCTGCCGCCGGAACAGGGCACCGAGCACCGACGTCACCGCATACATTCCCGCGGCGATGTCGGAGACCGGGACACCCGTCTTGGTGGCGGTGTCCGGAGTGCCTGTCACCGAGATCATCCCCGTTTCCGCCTGGACCAGCATGTCGTACGCCTTGCGTTCGCGCCGGGGTCCTGCCGACCCGTAGCCCGACATGTTCACGACGATCAGTTCCGGATGCTCGGCGCGCAGTGCGTCGGCGCCGAACCCGAGACGGTCGGCGGCGTCGGGGGCGAGATTCTGGATGAAGACGTCGGCCTTCTCGATCAGCTTCGCGACGGTGTCCCGCCCGACCTCGGACTTCAGGTCGACGCCGATCGACTCCTTCGACCGGTTCAGCCACACGAAGTGCGAGGCCTGCCCGAACACCGCGTCGTCGTAGTTGCGGGCGAAATCGCCCTCCCCCACGCGTTCGATCTTGATGACCCGCGCGCCCATGTCCGCGAGATGGCGGGTGGCGAGCGGAGCGGCCACGGCCTGCTCGAGTGCCACGACGGTGATGCCGTCGAGCGGCAGCAGTCCGGGGTCGTTCTCCATGTCGGGATTCACCTTTCCTCTTCGGCTCCCGTGTGATTGTGATAGTGCGTGGCACCGATGGTGTGCAGCAGTTCGTGCACGGTGTCGTCGGTGAGCCGGTACCGCATCGAACGGCCGTCCCGAGTCGCCGACACCCATCCCTGGTTACGGAGCAGTCGCAGCGCGTGCGAGACGGCGGTCCCGGTCATGTCGAGGGCCGCCGCCAAGTCGCCGACGCAGATGTCGGGGGCGTGGTGCAGGCACAGCAGCAGCCGGAGGCGGTTGCCGTCCGAGAGCAGTTCGAACCGGTTCGCCCAGCCGTCGATGTCGGGGGTGTGCAGTGCCGCCGCCGCACGCCGAACGTCCTCGGGGTTCAGGGCGGGGGTGGCGGCCATCACGCCAGTCTACAAACGCCGCGAGCCCGCCCGGCCCGGCATCCATAGGCGATTCCTCACTGTCCGTTCGGCTCTGTGACTTTGTTTCGGCACGCACACCGGTGGTCGACTGGCACGACACGTCACCCGGTCCCCCGGCGGCGTCGACGACTCATCGAGGAGCCTGATGTGAGCGGTCTGCATCTTCCCCAGCGCGTGCGGCACCATGCCGCGGAACGGCCGGGAGCACCCGCGGTGACGTGCGGTGACACCACGCTGACGTACGCGGAGCTCGACTGGCGGACCAACCGGATCGCAACAGCGCTGTCGGCGTTGACATCCCGGGGCGGCCGGGTCGGGGCACTGCTCCGGATGCGCACCGAAGGCGTCGAGACGTTCGTGGCCGCCGCCAAGTCGGGGCTCGTGTTCGTCCCGCTGAACTGGCGGCTCCCGGCAGCCGAGGCCGCCGCGGTCGCGGCCGATGCCGGGCTCGAGGTGCTGATCGTCGAATCGGAATTCGCCGCCACCGCCGACGCAGTCCGCGACGCGCTCCCGCGGGTGGTCGTGGTGGTCGTCGACGCGGCCGACGGCGACACCCTTCCGCCCGGCGCCTGGTCGTGGGATCGGCTGGTCACGTCGGGCACCGCCACCGACCCGGGGCTCGGGGACGACCCCGCCGCCGAGGTGCTGCAGCTCTACACGTCGGGCACGACCGGGCTTCCGAAGGGTGTGGTCGCGACGCATCGCAACCTGCACAACGAGCCCGACGGCCTGCTCATCTACCAATGGAAACCCGGTTCGGTGGCACTCGACGCCTTGCCGCTGTTCCACATCGCGGGCGCCGGATGGCTGAGCACCTGCCTGTCCGCAGGCGTCCACGTGGTGCTGCTCGGCACATTCGACGCCCGGCAGGTCGCCGAACTGATCGAACGGCACCGGATCACCCACGCCTTCCTGGTTCCCTCGACCATTCAGATGCTCCTCGACGTGCCCGACCTCGAACGCTACGACGTGTCGAGCCTCGAGCTGGTCGCGTACGGTTCGGCGCCGATCACCACCACGCTGCTCCGG
>NZ_JBFUHV010000067.1:0-44738 GCF_056402215.1 Rhodococcus sp. P4_B6
GCCCGACACCGTCTGGATCAACCGCCCCGCCGACGATTCTGCGGAGGCCGAAACGTCAGCCGCTTAACACCCGGTGGACTCAACTCCCTTGACAAGTTCCGGGTGCAGGAACATGCTGTTTCGGAGTCACCCCCACCCGCGGTGTCACGGTGGGCAGGCTGCGGCGGACCCGGCGATGCCGCGGCCGACGCGGGGTCGGACTGGTCTTGTCCCGGGACCGGCGCACCGGTGTGTGCTCGGCGACCCGAATCGCCGGCAGCTGCCCCCGCCGCCGGGTGGCCTTGTTTTTGCCGAGGAGCGCGCGTTTGGCGAGGTTCACCCCCGCGACGTGGTCCCGGTTGCCGCCGACCCGGCAGCCCGGGCACCACGCGGTGTGATAGCCGCCGGGGCGGGCGAGGGGTTCGTCGCAGCCCGGACACTGTGCCGAGGATCCTCGGGCGGGCACCGAGACCACCACGATACCGACACCGGCGGCGGTGTGGGCGAGAGCGGCGGTCGCTTTACGGCGGGCGGACTGCGCGGCCCGATTGTTGTTGACCCGGCCATGCCCGCGGGTCTCGAGGGTGGTCAGGTCTTCCACCGCGATCACCCGTGCGCCCGCCGAGGTGGCGTAGTCGGTGACCTGCCGGGCGAAGTGGAAGGCCAGTTCTCGGTTGATCTTTCCCCGCTTGATACCCACCGCCTCGCGGTGGGCGTCGAGGACGGCGATCTTCGCCTCCAGCCGGGCGCGGACCTCGGGTGGGGCGGTGGCGGCCAGTCGCGTCAGCCGGGCCGCCTTGCGGTGCAGCATCTGCCCCTCGGCCTGCAGGCGGGCGAGTTTGRTCCCGAGGCCGCGGTCGTCGTAGGTGACGCCCCGGTAATCRGASACCAGCCCSTCCGGGSYYTCKGYKGYGRTGGCGGCGGCRCCGAGMGTGGMCGGGSACCAGTCCACGCCCACCGCGGAAGTTCCCGATGTCAGATCAGCGGCGGGGACCGTCTCGGTGGCCGCGCACCGCCACAACAGGCCTTTCCGGTCGAGGACGAGGGTGGGGAGATGCCAGTCGGTGATCGGCCGCCCGTGCAGGTGCGGTGGGATCGCGGCGGTCAACCGGACTCGTCGCCACTGCGCGCGTCCTGTCGGGGCGACGGTGGTGGGCAGTTTGACGGTCAACGTCATGACGGCGTCGGTGACGGTGATGTGTGCGAGTTGTCGATCCGCTGCGGACAGCCGAGCATCGCCGAGGGCTTCGGTGGTGCCTGCATGTCGGTGATCCGCAGCCGCGCCTGCACCGCGCCGTCGGTGCGGCAGGCGCGCGCGGTGAGCTGCCGCACCACGCCCCGGGCGAAACCCAATGGCACCCAGTCACCCGGTTCGGTCGGCGGCGCCAGAGTGCCAGTGGCCGGGTCGAACCGGGCCGACAGTGCAGTAATCGCGGTGTCTCGGTATGTCAGGGTCCGCAGCGTCGCCATCGCCTGTGCGGTGACCACCCGGGTGACACGTGACGGAATGTAGACATCGTCCGGGTAGTGCGGGGTCCAGCCCAGACGCGCAGCAGCGACATGRCCCTGYRTCGGGAGCTTGCGGCCCTGGCGGTCCACGCCGGCGGCGAGGACATCGAAGGTGGCCGGTCGCCACAGCCGCGACAGCAGCCGCGCTTCGGCGCCCGAGATCAGGTCGAGCARCCACCCCACCCGGGTGTCGACATCGTCGAGCCCGATCGGCTCACCGATGCCGTCATCGACCGCCAGGTACGGGCGGGTGGTGAACGAGAACTGCCGCAGCGCAGGCAATCCGGCATCGGCCATCAGCGAGCCCACCTCAACGCCATGATCGTCTCCCATCAGCTCCCCCACCCGAGACTGTGTCCCCATCCTCACCGACGGTCTCGACCCTAACGCCGACCACCGACACGTCACGCTCGATCCACGCCACCCCGAAACCCGCGCCAACCGATCCCGCCACCACTGGCACCACCGCGAACTGGCGGATGGCTGCGTCGTCACGCTGCGCCCGCTCGAGTCTCTCCCGTAGACCGGAACCACGATGCTGGTAGGCCCGGTACACGGTGCCGGTGGCACGCTCACGCAACGCCATTTCCTGATCGGCGAGCGGGGGTTCCTGGCCGGTCGAGCCGGACACCCGGCAGTACAACTGCTTCCGCCCTGTCGGCCCGAACACTCTCCGGTGCAGGTCGACCCAGATTGACGTCGCGATCCTCCCGATCGAAAACTCGCCGACCGGAACCTRTCGCCGAGACGGTAACCGGTCCTCCGACGCGGCCCTCTAGACCCCCACCACGGACATGCTCAGGTTTCCGCCGCCTCGCCGATGCGCATGAACCGACAGCGATAGGAAGTATCTAGACACTACGTCAACAGTTGAGAGCCCGACCGCGACGAGACGGCCGCCCACCGTCAGGCAGTCGAGTGCCTGCTCGAACGTCACCTTCAGTCCGGCCGCGTCGAACGCCACGTCCAGCATCCGGCCGCCCGTGGCCTCCGCGACCTTCTCCTTCAGATCCTCGTCCCGGGAGTCGAACGCGTAGTCGGCCCCGAGTTCCAGAGCACGTTCCCGCACAGCGGGATTGATGTCGAACGCGATCACGGGGACGGCGCCGACCAGACGCGCCAGCTGCACGATGTGGGTGCCGACGCCGCCCACACCCCACACTCCGACGGTCTCCCCGACCACGACCTTGCCGGTGCGCACGACCGCGCCGAACGGCGTCGACACCGCATCGGCGAGGATGGCCGCCTGCTCGAACGGAACGTTGTCCGGGATGCGGGTCAGTCCCCCGGCCTGCGCGACGGTGTACTCGGCCCACGCGCCGTCGTAGGCGAACGCCATGAGCTGGATGTTCAGGCAGTTCGTGAGGTCCCCGCGCCGGCAGTTGCGGCACGCGAAGCAGGGCCTGCCCGCGGACGGCACGACACGGTCGCCCTCGGCCCAGCCGGTCACTCCGGCACCGACTTTCGCGATGGTGCCCGACGCCTCGTGGCCCTGGGTCACCTCGGGCAGCAGCGCGGGGAACGTCCCGTCGATCAGGCTCAGGTCGGAATGGCAGATACCGCAGAACTCCACCTTGACGAGCACTTCACCGGGGCCGGGCCCCGGGATCGGAATATCCTCCACAGCAATTGTTTTCGTATCGGCGTGGAATCGTTCCGCCCGCATGGTCCCGGCCATCGCTCGCCCCTTCGTCGTCGTTGCCTCGACGGTACCCGCGAAGAATGCCCGGGTGCGCATGATTCAGGCCACTCGGGCTGCGGCCGACTCAGACGACCGCAGGCCGGGCCCGGTCCAGCGCGAGGTGGATGGCGAGACCGCCGAGGACGCTTCCCATCACGAACTTCTGCGCCCGCAGCCACACCGGGCGCCCGGACAGGAATGTCGCGACAGTTCCTGCGACGCAGACGATCAGCGCGTTCACGGTGAGCGCGACCACGATCTGCACACTGCCCAGCAGCAGACTCTGCAACCAGACCGGCCCGGCGCCGGGGTGCACGAACTGCGGGATCAGCGCCAGGTACATCACCGCGATCTTCGGATTGAGCAGATTCGTCGTGAGACCCATCAGGAACAGCCGGGCGGACGAATCCCGCGGCAGGACGCGTGACGGAGCGAACGGCGCACTACCGCCGGGCCGCAACGCCTGCCACGCCAGCCATCCCAGGTAGCACGCGCCCGCCAGCTTCAGTGCGGTGTACGCCTGCGGGACGGCGGAGAACACTGCCGAAATACCCAGTGCCGCAGCGGCCAGATAGCACAGGAACCCGAGGGCGACACCGGCCAGCGAGACCAGGCCCGCCGCCCTGCCCTGAGTGATGCTGCGCGAGACCAGATACAGCATGTTGGGTCCCGGCGTGAGAACCATGCCGAGCGCGATCGCCGCCACCCCGAGTACCGCCACCGAATCGATCATGTCCGTCACGATCCCACCGCGGCGACGCGCCGTCGCGGTCCAGTCCAGCCTCGGTGGACCTGTGTCCGGGTTGCATTCGTCGACGACCAGTGAGAACGTCGGAAGAGTAAAGCGTTGTCCAATCCGAAAGGGTGAAACACGAGTTATGCGTACGGCAGTAGCCGACAACTACCCCACGAGGGACCGCGACGAGTGCACGATGACCGTCCGTCAGGACCCGGTCACCTGGTTCGATCCGAAAAGGGGTGATACCCGGTCCGGTCCGCTCACTGCGAGTCAGATTGCCGACTACGACAAGCGCGGATATCACTGCGCCGACGCGATCATCCCGCCGCGCGACGTGTTCGACCTGGTCGACGAGATGACCCGCCTCGCCGACACCGACACTCTCCGCGGCGACAACCGCATCGTGCGGGAGAACAGCGACGGCGCCGTCCGTTCCGTGTTCGACGTGCACCGTCTCAGCGACGTCGTCGACGAGATCATCCGGCGCCCCGAGGTGGTGGGTATCGCCCGCCAGATCCTCGGTTCGGACGTCTACGTCCACCAGTCGCGGCTCAATTTCAAACCGGGTTTCACCGGTGGCCCGTTCTACTGGCACTCCGACTTCGAGACCTGGCACGCCGAGGACGGGATGCCTGCTCCCCGCGCCGCGAGCATCTCGATCGCGCTGACCGAGAACTACGGACACAACGGCGGGCTGATGATCATGCCCGGATCGCACCGCGCGTTCGTCTCGTGCGCCGGCGAGACCCCCGAGGACTACTACAAGGAATCGCTGGTCAGCTACGTTCCGCCCACCGGCTCGCCCGATCAGCCGACGCTCACCCGGATGGCGAACGAGTACGGCATCGACATGATGACCGGACCGGCGGGCTCCGCCACCGTGTTCGATTCCAACTGCATACACGGCTCGAACGGCAACATCACGCCGTTCGCGCGGTCCAACCTCTTCATCGTGTTCAACAGTGTCGAGAACACGCTGACGGACCCGTTCTCGGCGCCCGCGCCGCGCCCCGACTACCTCGGCAGCCGGGATTTCACCCCCTTGCGGTAACGAGCACCATGACGTACCGCGGCCCCGCTCCCTGACGTCGGAGCGGGGCCGCGGTCTGTCGATACCGCGAAACCCGTAGCCTTCGCGACGCCGTGCATGCGACGATGGCTTGGCAACGGTTCGACCGCCCGGCCCCGGGCGCCGGCCGAACCTTCATCTCCCGGAACGGGGAATGATGTTTGCCTACATCGCGCGCACCGTCGTCGCACACCCGTGGCAGGTCATCGCGGCCTGGGTGGTCGCGGCCGTTGCCGTCATTCTGTTCGCACCCAGCCTCGATGACTACACCACCGGCAATCAGCAGACGTTCCTGCCCAGTTCATTCGAGTCGTCCGAGGCGCAGGCCGCCGGCAACCAGTATTTCCCCAGCCTGTCGGGCGCAACCGGCAGCCTGGTGGTCGTCCGCGCCGACGACGCGCCGCTGTCACCCGCCGACCAGCAGACGGCACTGAATCTCGCGACCTCGCTGCAGAATTCGGCGATCCCGGGAGTCGTGAGCGTACAGGGGTCGCCTGCTTCGCTGTCCGCCGACGGGAAGGCCGCCGCACTGCAGGTGGTATTCAACGGACAACCCGGCGACGACCAGGTCAACAACGCCGTACCGGTCATCCGGGGCGACGCCGAGCAGCAACTGAACGGCACCGGACTGGTGAGCGGGCTGACCGGTAACGCGGCCATTCAGGTCGACACGACCGCCGCCTACGACAACGCCGACAAGATCATCACGATCGCCACCGTCATCGTCATCCTCGCCCTGCTCGGCCTGATCTTCCGCAGTCCCGTCATCGCCGTCCTGCCGGTCGCCGTGATCGGCGTGGTGCTCGCCGTGGTCACCGGCCTGACCGCCGTCCTCGCCGACCTGTTCGACTTCCAGGTCAGCACGTCGCTGCAATCGATACTCGTGGTCGTCCTGTTCGGCGTCGGCACCGACTACATCGTCTTCCTGCTGTTCCGCTATCGCGAACGGCTGCGGCAACAGGCCGCCGCGGGGTCCACCACCGACACGCATCGCGAAGCGCTCGTCTTTTCCACCGACGTGGTCGGGCGCGTCGTCGCGTCGTCCGCGCTCACCGTCATCGTCGCGTTCGCCGCACTGCTGCTGGCGAAACTCGGGTCGCTCACCACGCTCGCGCCCGGTCTCATCGTCGCGGTGGCCGTCACCCTGGTGACGGCGTTGACGCTCATTCCCGCCGTGTTCACAGTCCTGGGCCACCACCTGTTCTGGCCGCTCGGCCCGGGGCACGACAGCCCGCACACACCGTTCGCGTCGATCGGCACCGCGATCGGCCGTCGCCCGGCCGTGTTCGCCATCGTGATCGGCGTCGTGTTGATCGCGCTCGCCTCCTTCGCGTCCGGCTACAAGTCGACGTACAACACGCTGGGCGAACTGCCCTCCGACACGCCGTCACAGCGGGCATTCGACACCCTCGACCAATCCTTTCCCGCCGGTGCGCTCAGCCCGACCCAGGTGTACGTCGTGGCTCCCGGACCGCTTGATCCCGCGTCGCTGACCCCGCTCGTCACCGCTCTCACACAAGTACAGGGCGTGTCCTCCGTCGCGCCGCCGCGACCGAGCCAGGACGGTCGCGCCGCGCTCGTCAACGTCGTGCTCGCCGACGACCCCTATTCGAACGCATCCCTCGATCTCGTCGAGGGCCCGATCCGCGATGCGGCCCACGGTGCGGTCCCCGGCTCGGAAGTCGTTGTGGGAGGGCAGACGTCCACGTTCGTCGATGTTCGCGCGCAACTCGCGGCGGACACCCGCCGGGTGTTCCCCGTCGCCGCGGTCGCAATCGCATTGATTCTCGCCGTGCTCCTGCTCGCCGTCCTCGCCCCGCTCAACCTGCTGGTGTGCGTGGCACTCACGTTCGTCGCCACCCTCGGCGCCGTGGTGCTCCTGTTCCTGCACGGCCTCGGCTACGACGGGATCGACTTCTCCATTCCGATCGTGCTCTACCTGTTCGTCGTCGCGATCGGCACCGACTACAACATCCTGCTCGCCTCGCGTCTGCGCGAGGAATTCCGCAACGGCTACGCGCCTCGCGACGCGGCACGGATCGCCGTCGCCAACGACGCCCCCACCGTCGCCGCCGCCGGACTAATCCTGGCGCTGACGTTCGCGTCCCTGACCCTCACCGGACTGGCCAACCTCGCCGAGCTCGGCTTCGGCGTCGCGATCGGTGTCGCGATCGCCGCCTTCGCCATGGCCCCGATGCTCGTGCCCAGCCTGTCGGCACTCGAAGGTCGCGCCTTCTGGTGGCCGAGCAGGCAGAAGGCGACCATCGACACCGGCGACGACCGCGAGCCCGCGGTGCCGCGCTAGCCGCCGCCGTCAGGCACGTTCCCGGGCAGACGCACCACTTCTCCGTCGCCGCACTACTTCTTGCGCCCGAAAAGGCGAGCACGAACCGAGAAGGGGTGCGTCCGATCGGCGTCTGCTGCCTCGAAAACGAGGGGAACATACGTTCGACTACCGGTGTAGCATGACCGCATGACCTCCGCGGATGCGCGGTATGCGCTGCAGGCTTCGCTGTTCGACGACGCGTCGTTCGGTGTAGAGCTGGGCGAGCTCGGGCCGGCGGTGCAGCGCCGCACGCTGACGGCCGGGGCGTGGGTCGACGTGCGACCGGGGTGGATGACCGGCTCCGACGAGCTGTTCACGACGCTCGCGGAGACGGTGCCGTGGAAGGCGGAGCGGCGCCAGATGTACGACCGGGTGGTCGACGTCCCACGCCTCGTCCGGTTCTACCCGGAAGGCGAGCCGCTCCCCGACCCGCTGCTGGTTACGGCACGCGACGCCCTGAGCAGGCATTACCTGCCCGAACTCGGCGAGAAGTTCGCCACTTCCGGGCTGTGCTTCTACCGCGACGGGTCCGACAGCGTCGCCTGGCACGGCGACGACACCGGTCGCAGCCGGACCGAAGACACGATGGTCGCGATCCTCTCGCTCGGCGCCGCGCGTCCGCTGCTGCTGCGTCCGCGCGGCGGTGGGCACTCGATCCGGTACTCCCTCGGCCACGGTGACCTGCTGGTGATGGGTGGTTCCTGCCAGCGCACCTGGGAGCATTGTGTACCGAAGAGCACCCGCCCGCTCGGACCGCGGATCAGCGTCCAATTCCGGACGCGGGGCGTGCGGTGACTATCCGCGCCGGGCCGCGACTGCCTGCGCCAGCCGGTCGAGTTGCGCGGCCGTGGTGTTCCAGTCGATGCAGGCGTCGGTGATCGACTGACCGTACGTGAGCTCCTCGGACCTTCCGAGGGTGAGGTCCTGGCGTCCGGCCTCGATGAAGCTCTCCACCATCACACCGACGATCCCCTTCTCGCCTGCCTCGAGACGGGCGGCGATGTCGTCCAGCACGTCGACCTGCTTCTCGTGGTTCTTGCTGCTGTTGCCGTGGCTGGCGTCGATGACGACCCGCTCCGGCAGACCGGACTTGTTCAGCCGGGCGAGGGTGTCCGCGACCGTCTCGGTGTCGTAGTTCGGTCCGTCGCTGCCGCCGCGGAGGATGACGTGGCAGTCGGGGTTGCCGACCGTGCGGATCAGCGCGGCCTGCCCGTCGAGGTCGGTGCCGGGGAAGACGTGGCTCGCCGCGGCGGCGCGGGTGCCGTCCACGGCCACCTGCACGTCGCCTTCCGTCGAGTTCTTGATTCCGACGGGCATCGACAGTGCGCTGCACAGCTGCCGGTGCACCTGGCTGGCGGCGGTGCGGGCACCGATCGCGCCGTAGGTGACGAGGTCCGCGATGTACTGCGGCATGATCGGGTCGAGGAACTCGCAGCCGACCGGCAGGCCGAGCGAGGACACGTCGAGCAGCAGCTTGCGGCCCATGCGGATCCCGGTGTCGATGTCGAACGTGCCGTCCAGGTGGGGGTCGTTGAGCAGACCCTTCCAGCCCAGCGTGGTGCGCGGCTTCTCGAAGTAGACCCGCATCACGATGTGCAGGTCGTCGCGCAGTTCCTCGGCCTTGGCGGCGAGCCTGCGGGCGTAGTCCATGGCGGCGACGGGATCGTGCACGGAGCACGGGCCGACCACGACGAGCAGGCGGTCGTCGTCGCCGTTCAGCACGTTCACCGTGTCGGCACGGCCCGAGCGGACGGTCGCGGACGCGACGTCGTCGGGGGCGTGTTCGCGGCGCACGACGGACGGCGCCACCAGCGGGCTGATGCTCACGGTGCGCTGGGCGTCCAGGCGATCACTGCTGGTAGTGGTGTCGAGAGTGACAGTCATGGGTTCGGGTTCCTGTTCTCAGGCCGGCCCTCGAAGACTGTGGAGATTCCCGCGAGCCGGTCTGTAATCCGGCTCTGGGGTGGAGGAGGTCAGCGCGTGGTTACGCCGACCGGCCCACCCGGGGCCGGCCTGCTAAACCAGAAATATGCGCGCTGCATGACGGCCACAGTAACGGCTGACCCGGATCGGCGCCACACCGACCCCGGGCCTGACATTTGTCACGGTGAGGTCGTGACGGACGTGTGAGGGTCACCGGCCGTGCGGATCGCACGCTGAATGCATGACATCGACAGAACCCCGCACCTCCGCGAAGGCGTCCGCATCGCAGGTTCCGGCAGTCAGCCTGCGCGGCGTCCACAAGCACTTCGGTGAAGTTCACGCCGTGCGCGGGCTGGACCTCGAGATCCGGCCCGGTGAGATCGTCGCGTTCCTCGGCCCGAACGGCGCAGGCAAGACCACCACCGTCGACATGGTCCTCGGCCTGTCCCGACCCACAGCCGGCGAGGTGTCCGTCTTCGGCACGGATCCGCGCACCGCGATCGCGAAGGGCCTCGTCTCCGCGGTCATGCAGACGGGCGGGCTACTGAAGGAGCTGACGGTCGAGGAGACCGTCCGGCTCACCGCGAGCCTGTTCGCCGACACCCGGCCGGTCGACGAGGTCCTCACCCGGGCCGGCATCGCCGATCTCGGAAACCGGTTGGTGGGCAAGTGTTCCGGCGGGCAGCAGCAGCGACTGCGGTTCGCGATGGCACTGCTGTCCGATCCGGAGCTGCTGATCCTCGACGAGCCGACCACCGGCATGGACGTCGAGGGCAGGCGGGACTTCTGGTCGGCGATCCGCGCCGACGCGGACAGCGGCCGGACGGTCGTCTTCGCGACGCACTACCTCGAGGAGGCCGACGCGTACGCCGACCGGATCGTGCTGGTGCGCAAGGGGAAAGTCGTCGCGGACGGCACCGCGGCCGAGGTGAAGGCGCTGGCCGCGGGACGCACGGTCCGCGCCCACTTCCCGGGCGCGGACCGGGAACAGCTGTTCGCGATTCCCGGCGCCGACAGCATCGAGGTGCGCGGCGACAGCGTCCTGATCCACTCGGCGGACACCGACGCTGTGGCCCGCCATCTGCTCACCCGGACACCCGCCAGCGACCTTGAAATCGTCTCCCGAGGCCTCGAAGACGCGTTCATCGCGCTCACCTCCGACGACGCTGCCACGGAAGGATCGAACTGATGACCACTCTCGCCGCCCACCGCCGGGTTCCCCCGCTCGGCGGGCTCAACACCACCCTCCTCGGACTCGAACTGCTTCGCCTGCTGCGCAATCGGCGCACGATGATCATCACTCTCGTCATGCCCGTCGTCTTCTTCCTCATCTTCGGACTGAATCCGAGCTATTCGGGGGAGAGTGCGGGCAACGGGAACGTCTCGGCGTACGTGATGATCAGCATGGCGCTGTACGGCGCGATGATCGCGACGACGAGCGGCGGCGCGATGGTGTCGGTGGAACGCGCGTCCGGGTGGAGCAGGCAACTGCGGCTCACCCCGTTGTCCCCAGGGGTCTACATCTTCGTCAAGGTGCTGGTCGCGATGATGCTCGGGCTCGCGGCCGTCGGCGTCGTCTATCTCGTGGGCGCGTTCACGTCCGTCCGGATGGACACGTCCCTGTGGTTCACGACGGCCCTGATCACGTGGCTGGGCTCCGCCGTGTTCGCGGCCTTCGGCCTGTTCATGGGGTACCTCCTGCCCAGCGAGAACGTCATGCAGATCCTCGGCCCCGGGCTCGCCGTGCTCGGCTTCGCGGGCGGGCTGTTCATGCCGCTGCAGGACGGCTCCGTCTGGGCGTCGATCGCACAGTTCATGCCCACGTACGGGCTCAGCCAACTCGTGCACGCACCGCTCACCGGCGACGCGATGCAGTGGACGTGGCTCCTGAACGTCGCGGTGTGGCTGGCGATCTTCGTCGGCGGCGCTGTGTGGCGGTTCCAGCGCGACACCGAGCGAGTGTGACGGCGGTATCGTGACTTCCGTGACCACCCCCGACGGCCCCGTCGTGACCAGACGATGGGGCCGTTTCGGATTCATCTTCGCCGCCGCGTGGACGGTATTCCTGTTCCAGCCGTTCCTCGACGGCTGGGCCGACCGCGGTCACGTCCGCGGCTGGATCGGGATGATCGCCACGCTCGCGTTCGCGGTGACGTACCTCGCGATGTTCCGGTGGTCGCATACCCGGCGCGCGCACAACGAGTTTCGGCCGCCGCTGAACCAGGCACTACCGGTCATGGTGGCGCTGTGCACGCTCGCGGCGATCATGGCGCTGGCCGTGGGGCCGTCGGGGTTGTCCGCCGCCGTCTTCCTCGCGGTGTCGGCGATCATCCTGCTGCCCGCCTGGCTCGGCGGCATCACCGCCCTCACGATCGCAGTGCTCGTGGAGGTGATCTCCACGGCCATGGGCTGGGGGTCGGGCACCGGGCTGTCGCTGGGTGTGTGCGCGGCGGCGTTCGCGATGTTCGGGGTGACCAAGCTGATCAACCGCAACATCGAACTGGTCCGGGAACGGGAGGAGAGCGAACGGCTCGCGGTGCAGGAGGAACGCACCCGGATGGCCCGCGACCTCCACGACATCCTCGGGCACTCCCTCACCGTCATCACCGTCAAGGCCGAACTCGTGGGCCGGCTCCTCGACATCGACGTCGACCGGGCCCGCACGGAAGTGGCAGACCTGGAACGTCTTTCCCGCGACGCGCTCGCGGACGTCCGGCAGGCCGTGCAGGGAATCCGGGGGCTGTCGCTGCCGATGGAGATCGCCCGCGCCAGGGAGGCGTTGCGGGCCGCCGGGATCGAGGCCGAGCTACCGGGCAGCACCGAGTCGGTGCCCACCGGGTTGCGCGAGTTGTTCGCGTGGTCCGTCCGCGAGGGTGTCACGAACGTGGTCCGGCACAGCGGCGCGACGCACTGCACGGTCACGGTGGGTGAACGCGAAGTGACTGTCGTCGACAACGGTTCCGGCTGCGGCGAATGTGCGCACGGCAACGGGCTCGTCGGCCTCCGGGAGCGCGCCGCCGCGGCCGGAGCACGGATCGTGATCACCCATCCGCAACCCGGCGGATTCTCGTTGCACGTGCTGAAGGAAGAGGTCCCGTGACGATCCGACTGCTGCTCGCCGACGACCAGGCACTCGTCCGCGGCGCCCTCGCCGCCCTGCTCGACCTGGAGGCGGACCTGACGGTGGTCGCGGAGGTCGGGCGCGGCGACGAGGTGGTCGCCGCGGCCCGCGAGCATTCGCCCGACGTCGCGCTCCTCGACGTCGAGATGCCCGGTCTGGACGGGATCGCCGCAGCGGCGGCACTGCGCGCCGCGGTGCCGCGGACCCGCGTCCTGATCGTGACGACGTTCGGTCGTCCCGGCTACCTGCGCAAGGCGCTGCAGGCGGGGGCGTCGGGATTCGTCGTGAAGGACACCCCGGCCCGTCAACTCGCCGACGCCGTGCGCCGGGTCCATGCGGGACTGCGCGTCGTCGATCCCGCCCTCGCCGCCGACAGCCTCGTCAGCGGGGAATCGCCGCTCACCGACCGGGAGACCGACGTGCTGCGGGCGGCGCGGGACGGAGCGCCGGTCGCCTCGATCGCGGCCGCACTGTTCCTCTCCGCGGGCACGGTGCGCAACCATCTGTCCTCGGCGATCGGCAAGACCGGCGCCAGCACCCGCGCCGAGGCCGTCCGCGCGGCGGAGTCGAACGGCTGGCTGTAGGCGCTCCGCGCCCGTGCGTGGTTACGGAGTCCCTGGACTCGTCAGCCACTCACAGGGCCGGAGGCCCTGGTCTGCGACGGATTCTCACCGAACCGCCGCCGGTAGGACGCCGCGAACAGGCCGAGGTTGACGTATCCCCACGCGCCGGCGATCGAGGCGACGGTGTCCCCGGGAGGTGCGGTGAGCAGTTCCTCCCGGATGCCCCGAAGCCGCTGCTCACGCACGTACTCGGCCGGGGTGGTGTCCAGGTATTTCCGGAACGATCCGGACAGGGTCCGGACGCTGACCCCCACCGCGTCGGCGATGTCGGAGGCCGTCGGCAGGTCGCGGGCGCACTCCCGGATGTACTGGACGGCGTGCCGCACGTAGCCCGGTGCCGCCGGTCCGGTGGTCCTGTCGGGGTCGACTCCCGCGCGAGCCGCCCACTCGGTGAGCAGGTGGCCGACGAGCAACTCCTGCAGGTTGAGCCCGATGCGCCCGTTCGTGGCGTGCCCCGGTAACTCCCCCGTCGTCCGCATCGCGTACCCGAGCAGCGCCTGCCAGCCGGACCCACCGCCCCCGATGGCGCATTTGCGTTGCCAGAGAACGTCTCCCGGATCGAATCCCCACCAGCGCACCGCCGTGTCGGCGAGCACGCGGTGCGGAATCGTGAGATTGAGTTGCACGTGGTCCGGGGAGAACTCGACGAGGTAGTCGACTCGGCTGCAGTCGGCGACGAACGTGTCCCCGGCCGGTGTGTCCGCGGTGGCGTCGTGGTCGACGTGGTGCCGGGCGTTCCCGCGGATGGTCGTGAGGACGAGCGCGTTTCCGGCGTCGGGCGAGAAGTCGCCGACCGAGACGGGGATGCCGTAGGAGAACCGCGTGACCGTGATGTCGCCGATCTTCGTGGAATACATGCTCGACCTCGGCGCCAGCCCGACCCCGAGCGGACGCACGACATAGGGCATGTAGACGCGGTCGGACCAGTGCCGGATCTCGTCCCAGTCGTCCGACGCCCTGCGCTCGGCAGCCGGTGGTCGTCCCACCGCAAACGGATCCAGCGCGACCATGCGTCGAGTATCCCACCCAGGGGCCTCCGGCCCCTGTGCGCCTTTTTGGTAGCGGGAACCACCAGAAAGGCGCACGGGGCGGCATTGCTTATATCGTGAGTGTGTGCTCATAATATGGGTGTACCTGTGACACCAGTCACTGCCCGCCTCCTCGAAGGACGCGCACATGTCAGACGTAGGAATCCTGATCAACACCACGGTCGCCGTCGCGGCGGTCGTGCTGATGATCGTGCGTTTCAAGTTCAACCCCGTGGTGTCGCTGGTCGTCGGATCCGCATACCTCGGACTCACGACGGGACTCGGCACGGCCGAGACGGTGAAGGTCATCAGCACCGGTTTCGGCGACATCATGGCCGAAGTGGGACTACTGATCGCCTTCGGCGTCCTAATGGGCGCCATGCTGAAAGAAATGGGCGCCATTCAGCGCCTGGTCGGAACGCTTCTCCGGGTGTTCGGGCCGAAACGAATGCCCTATGCGCTGTCGCTGACGATCGCGACGTTGCTGCAGTCCATCTTCCTCGACGTCCTGCTCGTCATCTCCGCTCCGCTCGCCCGCAACCTCGCACCGAAGGTCGGCCGGGTCGGGACAGCCCGCATGGCCACCGCCCTCGCCATCGGCCTCGAGTGCGGCATCGTGCTCATGGTCCCGGGTGTGGGCGCTCTCGCCCTGGCCGGACTGCTCGGTGTGCCGCTCGGCAAGATGCTGATCTTCGGGCTGATCCTGGTGATCCCGACCGTCGCGATCTCGGTCGCGATCATGTCGTTCCTGTTCACCCGCGGTTGGTGGAATCCGGAGAAGGACGAGGAGCACTTCCATCAGACGGTCGTCGACGACGAAGAAGAGGACTGGACCGACGGCGGCAGCGGTGGCAGCGCCCCTCGGCCGGACGCAGGCGGRGGTGTCGCCCAGGCGCAACGCGCCGCGACCGTCACCACCGAGCGCGCCAAGCACGACCGTCCGCTGATCCTGCTCCTCGCTCCGCTGCTCCTCTCCCTGCTGCTCATCGCGACCGGCGCGATCCTGGACATCGCCGAAATCAGCAACCCCGTCGTCTCGTTCGTGTCGGAACCGCTCATCGCGTTGCTGATCGGACTGATCGGCACCAGCTTCGTCGGACGCCTCAGCATCGGCCAGCACCGCGTCCAGAAGGCGATCGCCAGCGGATTCAGCGAGAGCGGCCAGATCCTCATCCTCACCGGTGTCGGCGGGTCCCTCGCCGCGACCATCGCCGCGGCCGGCCTCGGCGACATCCTCGGCAAGTACTTCACCGCCAATCACGCGGCTCCGCTGCTGATGGTGTGGCTGATCGCCGCCGTCCTGCACGTCGCCGTCGGCTCGGTGACGATCTCGGCCATCACCGCCGCGGGCGTCCTCGCACCCATCGCCCCCACCCTGGGTCTGGACCCTGTCCTCATCGCTCTCGCGGCGGGCGCCGGCTCCCTGTTCGCGGTGCACGTCACGAGCAACACCTTCTGGTTGCTGCAGTCCTTGATGGGTCAGACCACACGAGGCACGCTGAAGACGTGTTCGGTGGGAGTATCGGTGGCATCGGTCGTCGCAATACTGCTCGTCCTGCCCATGAGCCTCGTTCTCTGAGCGTCACTATCAGTTAAGGATCACCATGTTCTCCAACAACACCATTCGGCCACTCGACGGCGTTCGGGTACTCGAGCTGGGCAATTACATCGCCGCACCGACGGCGGGCCGGATGCTCGCCGACTTCGGGGCCGAGGTCATCAAGGTGGAGCGCCCGAAGACCGGCGACGAACTGCGTAACTGGCGCCTCTACTCCGGCGACACCTCGATGCTGTACCGCACGATCAACCGGAACAAGAAGTCGATCGTGCTGGACCTGCGCACCGAGGAGGGCAGGCAACTCGTCCTCGACCTCGCCGCCCACTGCGACATCCTGCTGGAGAACTTCCGGCCCGGCACCCTGGAGAAGTGGGGTATCGGACCGGACGCGTTGAACGAGGCCAATCCGGACCTGGTGATCACAAGGATCTCGGCGTTCGGGCAGACCGGCCCGATGTCGCAGCGGCCGGGTTTCGCCGCGGTCGCGGAGGCCGCCGGCGGGTTCCGTGAACTCGTCGGCGACCCGGACCGGCCGCCGGTGCGGGTGGGGGTGTCGATCGGTGATTCGATCGCCGGCCTCTACGCGGCGTTCGGGGCGGTGATGGCGCTGTTCCAACGCGAGGCCGCGAAGGTCGCCGGGACGCAGGGCCCGTCCCTGCCGCATCGGATCATCGACGTCGCGCTCAACGAATCGATCCTGTCGATGATGGAGTCGCTGATCCCCGACTACCTGGCGTACGGCATCAAACGCGAACGCGTCGGCGGCCGGATGGAGGGCATCGCCCCGTCGAACGCGTACACCTGCAACGACGGCAACAGCATCATCATCGCCGGCAACGGGGACGCCATCTTCCAACGCTACATGGACACCATCGGCCGCCCCGACCTCGGCGCCGACCCGGACCTGTCCACCAACGCCGGACGGTGGGCGCGCCGCGACGAACTCGACGCCGCGATCGGTGAGTGGACGATCCAGTACTCCCGCGACGACGCGCTGAAGATCCTCGACACCGCCGGGGTGCCGTCGGGTCCGATCAACACCGCCGCCGACATCTGCAGCGACGACCAGTACGCGGCCCGCAACATGATTCAGCAGTTCACCGTCGACACCGGTGAGGCCGAACCGAAGCAGGTCGGGTTCCCCGGCATCGTCCCGGTGATCGGCGGCAAGTCGCTGCCCATCCGGAACGTCGGACCGGACCTCGGCGAGCACACCCGGGAGGTCCTCGAAACTTTGCTCGGCAAGACCCCGGAACAGATCGACTCCCTCGTCAACGACACGGTAGGTGACCTCTCATGACGCAATCCTTCGAATCACGCGCCCTGCTCCGCGACGTCACCCTGCGCGACGGACTGCAGCTGACCGGCAAGATGCTGCCCACCGCCCGCAAGCTCGAGATCGCGCGCCGGCTTCTCGAACTCGGCGTGCCCGCGCTCGAGATCGGGTCGATGGCCCGCCCCGACCTCGTCCCGCCGATGGCGAACACCGTCGAGGTGATCTCGGAGCTGACCCCGGAGGAACTCGAGCACTGCTGGGTGTGGGTGGCGACGCCCCGGCACGTGGAGAAGGCGGCCGCCGCCGGCGCGCGCCATTTCCAGTACTGCTTCTCCGCGTCCGATTCCCACAACCAGGCGAACATCGGCCGTTCCACCGAGGACAGCCTCGCCGCGATGCCCGCCGCGATCGAACTCGCGCAGGACGTCGGGGGCAGCATCCAACTGTGCATCGCGACGTCGTTCACCTGCCCGTTCGAGGGCCGGGTGCCGGAGCAGCGGGTGATCGACATCGCCAACGACCCGCGCGCGCACGGCGCCGTCGACGTCGTCGTCTGCGACACCCTCGGCCAGGCCGTCCCCGCCGAGGTGTACTCCCTCGTCTCCCGGGTACGGCTCGAGACCCCGCAGCGCGGCATCGTCTTCCACGGTCACGACACCTGGGGCCTGGGGGTCGCGAACAGTCTCGCCGCGGTCGCGGCAGGCGCGATGACCATCGACGGCGCCCTCGGCGGGCTCGGCGGCTGCCCGTTCGCGCCCGGCGCCAGCGGCAACACCGCCAGCGAGGACCTGCTGTTCGCCACCCGCCCGGACTGGCTGAACCCCACCACGTTCGGCTCGCTGGTGGAACTGTCCGAGAAGACCCTCGCCGAACTCGGCGAAGCCAATCGATCCAAGGCCGCGCAGGGCGCGCGCTCCAACGCTTCCGCGTTCGAGTGGGTCATCGGCGGCGGCCGATGAGCGGCGCCCGGTTCTACGTCACCACCCCGATCCCCGAACCCGCCCTCACGCTGCTGCGCGCCGCGGGCAGCGTCGAAGTGCCCGAAGAGCTTCCGGACGCCGCCCGACTGCGGGAGGTCTGTGTGTCCGGCGACTACGACGTGGTGGTGTCCCAACTACGCGACACGTTCGATGCGGACCTCCTGGCCGCCGCGAAGATCCGTGGGATCTCCAACTACGCGGTCGGGTTCAACAACGTCGACATCGGTGCGGCCACCGCCAACAAGATCCTCGTCGGCAACACCCCGGGGGTGCTCACCGACGCCACCGCCGACGTCGCGATGCTGCTGATCATGGCCACCGCGCGCCGGGCGGTGGAGGCCGACACGTTCGTCCGCTCCGGGAAGTTCACCGGATGGGAACCGAACCTACTACTCGGCCAAGATGTTTCGGGGAGCACCCTCGGGCTCGCCGGGTTCGGTCGGATCGCCCGCGCCACCGCCCGCCGGGCACTGGCCTTCGGCATGCAGGTGCTGTTCTGCCCGCGGCCTCCCGGCGACCGGCCGGTGCCGGACGCCGAACTCGGCGAGTTCGCCGGACTCGTCACCCACACCGACTGGGACACCCTCGTCACCACCAGCGACTTCCTGTCCCTGCATGTTCCGCTGAACGAGCAGACCCGGCACCTGGTGGACGCGGACGTGCTCCACGCGATGAAGCCGACGGCGATCCTCGTCAACACCGCGCGCGGACCCGTTGTCGACGAGACTGCCCTCGTTGCCGCCCTGAAATCCGGGGAGATCGCCGGGGCCGGACTGGACGTCTACGAAGACGAGCCCGCGCTCGCACCGGGGCTGGCGGAACTGCCGAACACCGTGCTGCTCCCGCACGTCGGCAGCGCCACCATCGCCGTACGGTCCGAGATGGCGCGGCTGTGCGCCGAAAACGCGGTGGCCATGGCGCAGAACCGGATCCCGCCGCACCCGGTCAACCCGGAGGCGTGGACGTCGTGACGGCGGCCGCGACCCGTCCTGAAGCGCGAGCACGCCTCAGGACGGGTAGCGGCCGCCCAGCGTCCTGGTGACCTGCTCGGCGCTGCCGACGAGCAGATCCACCCACTTCTCGCACTGCTCGCGGGGCATACGGAGGGTCGGCCCGCTGATCGCCAGCGCGCCGAGCACGTCGGCGGATGAATCGAACACGGGCGCAGCCAATCCCGAAGCGCTGTCCTCCCGCTCCCCCGCCGTGATGGCGTACCCGTCGGCGCGCGCCTGGTGGATCAGTTCGCGCAGCACCGCGGTGTCGGTGACGGTGCCCTCCGTCATCGGTTCGATGGGTCCGGCGAGGACCTGCTCGGTGAGGTCCGGGTTCCAGGCAAGCAGCACCCGACCAGCCGACCCGGCGGGCAGCGGGACGATCTTTCCGACGTACATGTTCCGTCGCAGGGCGTGCTCGGTCTCCGCGATGGCCACGCACACGCGGTAGCCCTGCTCGACCCGGAAGAAGCTGGCGGTCTCACCGGTGGCGTCGCGGATCTCCTTCAGCACCGGCGTGACGACGGCCAGCACGTCCAGTCCCTTGGTGGCCGTCGCCGCCCAGAACGCCATCTTCACGCCGATCCGGATCTGGTCGCCGGACCGGTCGAGGAATTCCTGCGCCACCAGGTTGCTGACCAGCCGTTGGACCGTCGACGTCGGCAGGCCCGTGGCCTGGTGGATCTCGCCCAGCGTCATCGACGGACGCGACAGGCTGAAGGCATCGAGGATCTCCGTGATCTTGCTCAGCACCAGCAACGGCTGGTGTTTGGAGGTCAATTCGCCGTCTTCCGCTCGCATACCCACGACGATAGTCGCCCCCACCAGCACGTGAGTACCGAAGGAGGGCGGAACACACTTCGGCACTCACGTGGGGGTGAACCGACTGTCGCCACACGTGCGGGGATCTCGCGCGGCGGATCCGGGACATCGATCTGCAAGTGCAGAAGGAGAATTGGTTACAGGTGACGGTGCACACCTCATCACCGGGTGCTGATCCGAGACGGCGAGGGCGGGCAAGGGGCTACCCACACACGTGAGTGGCAGAGCGTGCGGAAGCACACTCTGCCACTCACGTCGGGGATCAGCCGACCACGAGGTCCAGCTCGTCGCCGGACACGCCGACCGCGATGCTGCCACCCTCGACCAGGACGTCGTCGAGCAGCAGATCGGCGATCCGATCGTCGACGGCCCGCTGGATCGACCGGCGCAACGGACGTGCCCCGAACTCGGGCTGGTGTCCGTGCTCGGCGATCCAGTCGACTGCGGCGTCGCTGAACGAGATCTCGATGCCCTTGGACTGCAGTCGCTTCCGGCTGTCGTCCAATAGCAGGTCGGTGATCCGGTGCAGCTGATCGGTGTCGAGCTTGCGGAAGATCACGATCTCGTCGATCCGGTTCAGGAACTCGGGACGCATCGACTCGCGCAGCCGGCCCATCACCCGATCCCGCAGCGGCTTCTCCGACGCCTCCGCGTCACCGGTGCTGAAGCCCAGCGCACCCGACTTGCTGGAGATGATGTCGGACCCCAGGTTGCTGGTCATGATCAGCACGGTGTTCTTGAAGTCCACCGTCCGGCCCTGACCGTCGGTGAGCCGACCGTCGTCGAGCACCTGCAGCAGCGTGTTGAACACGTCGGGGTGCGCCTTCTCGATCTCGTCGAGCAGGATCACCGAGTACGGGTTCCGGCGGACCTGCTCGGTGAGCTGCCCCGCCTCCCCGTATCCGACGTAGCCGGGAGGAGCACCGACGAGCCGGCTGACCGTGTGACGTTCACCGAACTCGCTCATGTCGAGCCGCAGCATCTTGTTCTCGTCACCGAACAGTGTGGCGGCCAGCGCCTTCGCCAGTTCGGTCTTGCCGACACCCGTCGGTCCGAGGAACAGGAAGCTGCCCACGGGACGGTCCGGATCGTTCATGCCGGTGCGGCTGCGGCRCACGGCCCGGGCGATGGCCTTCACGGCGTCGTCCTGGCCGACGACTCGGCGGTGCAGTTCGTCCTCGAGCCGGCGGAGACGTTCCTTCTCCTCCTCCGTCATCTGGCTGGCCGGGATCCCGGTGGCCCGCGACACGACCTCGGCGATCTGCTCGGCAGTCACCTCGGGCGTGGCGTCGGAGACTCCGACGGCCTTCCCGTCGATCCGGGCCTGGACCTCCATGGCCTCGTCGCGCAGTCCGGAGGCCTTCTCGTACTGCTCGTCGGCGACGGCCTGCTCCTTGGCCTGTTCGAGTTCCGCGAGCTTCGCCCGCAGGGCCTCGACGTCGACGCTCGGCATCCGCAGCCGCAACCGGGCTCCGGCCTGATCGATCAGGTCGATCGCCTTGTCCGGCAGGAAGCGGTCGCCGATGTAGCGGGCCGACAGTTCGACGGCGGCCGTGATCGCCTCGTCGGTGTAGCGGACGCCGTGGTGCTCCTCGTACCGGTCACGGAGACCGGACAGGATCGCCACCGCATCGTCGACGCTTGGCTCCGCCACCGTTACCGGCTGGAAGCGGCGCTCGAGCGCCGGGTCCTTCTCGATGTGCTTGCGGTACTCGTCGAGCGTCGTCGCACCGACGATGTGCAGCTCACCGCGGGCCAGCTTCGGCTTGAGGATGTTGCCCGCGTCCATCGCGCCGTCGGCGCCGCCACCGGCACCGGCGATGGAGTGGACCTCGTCGATGAAGACGATCAGCTCGTCCGAGTGGGCCGAGATCTCGTCGATCACCTTGTTGAGGCGTTCCTCGAAATCGCCGCGGTACCGGGTGCCCGACACCATGCTCGACAGGTCGAGTTGCACGATGCGCTTACCCGTCAGACGGTCGGGTACGTCGCCGTCGACGATCCGCTGGGCCAGGCCCTCGACGACCGCCGTCTTACCGACGCCGGCCTCACCGACCAGTACCGGGTTGTTCTTGGTGCGGCGCGACAGGATCTCGATGGTCTGCTCGATCTCGTCGGCGCGCCCGATCACCGGGTCGACTCCGCCGCCGCGTGCGCGTTCGGTGAGGTCGAAGCCGTATTTGTCGAGCGTGGGGGTCTCGGAGTCCGAGGACTCCTCCACCGATCCGCCCTGCACCGCGGTCTGCAGGCGTTCCGGGGTGATGCCTTCGGACGCGAGCAGGCGTCCGGCGGCGTGGTCCTGATCGGCGGCGAGCGCCAGGAAGAGATGCTCGGGATCGATGTACGTGGAACCGAGAGCGCGCGCGAGCTGGTGTGCCTCGAGCAGCGCGGTCTTCAGCGCACCGCTCAGTGCGGGTGTCGTGAAGCCGGACGTGTCGCGGCCCTGAGGCAGTCGCAGTTCGACGGCATCGGCGACGGCCGACGTGTCGGCGCCTGCGCGGCGCATCAGAGAGGTGACGGGGTCGTGTTCTGTCATGACGCGCAGAACGTGGAGTGCATCGAGTTCCGCGTCGCCACGACCTGCGGCGAAGCGGGCAGCAGCAGCCATGAGCTCCTGGGTGGAGCGACTCATGAGCCGACTGATGTCGATGCGACCTGGGCCCTCCGGCCCGAAGAATGCTGGCATTCCTCAGCCTCCTATAAGTTGAGCGTTACTCACTCAACTAACGTGCCAACCCTGCGATCAATTCCCGTGAGGGAGGAGTGGGCGAGCGCGGGCCCGGGGCCATGAGTCCGGCCGGCGGCGCACACCCCGCTGAACAGCGGGTATTGCCGGACCGGGAGCTCGCGCCTTCGCGGGTGTGAGCCCCGTCACCAGGCCTGTCGGTGAACGATGCGACTCAGCCGAGGCGGCATTCGAGGGCATCGATGAGGAGCCCGAGCCCGAAGTCGAACTCCTGCTCGTGGTCGCACTTCGCGAGGTGCGGCGCAGCCGCCCGTACGCTCGGCAGCTCGACCGCCTCCAGTGTCCGCTGTCGCTCCGTCGCCATGTCCGGATCGCTCAGCGCGAGAGTAAAGGCCGCTTCCGCCTCACGCAGCAGCGTGCCGGTGATGAAAGCGAGCATCGTGCGAAGGCAGTGCACGGCAACCTCGGGCGATGCCCCTGCGCGCAGAAACGCGGCGAGCGCCACCTCCAACGGTTCGAGGGTGATGAGCGATTCCACCGGACGCGTCAGCACGAGCCTCGCTGCGCGCGGGTGTTCGGCGAGGGCAGCACCGCGGAAGGCCCGGGCGATGGCGGTGAGGTCTTCGCGCAGATCGCCGCAGGAATCCGGAACCACCATCCGGGACAGGATGAGCCCGGCGATTCCGTCAAGCAGAGCGTCCTTGTTCTCGACGTGGTTGTAGAGGCTCTTGGGGTCGACCCCGAGCACACGCGCCACGGTGCGCATGCTGACCGCCTCGACGCCTTTGCCGTCGACGACATCCATCGCGGCCCCGAGGATCGCCTGCCGGGACAGGGTCGATTGGCCGGCCGGCGGCCGGCCGCGGCGAGTCTCCGGTCGTATCGCGTGGCTCATGGATCCCATCCTCGCATCCCTTGACATTTAAATCCACATCGTGGGTAAATGGATGAAACCCACGGTATGGGTTTTTGGAGCGAGAGGAACCGACCATGGTGTTGCAGTGGAGTACCGACGACCTCGTCGACCTGACCGGTGTCGGAGACGCCGTCGAGGTGCTCGATCGCAAGATCGAGGGCGGACCCGGTGCCCGGCTACGCGACCTACGGACGCGCGGCGCGGACTTCCGCCGGGAGTTCGCCGCGACCGGGATGCCGCAACGGGTCGACACGTGCGACCTCGTCACCCTGCCCTACCCCACACGATTCGGACTGTTCCGGGCATCGCGGGCGATCGCACCGTTCCTGTCCATCACCAACCGGATGCTGGTGATCCGGTGGAACGACAGCGACGGCAGGCAGCGGGTGCTGCTCTTCGAACCGAGCGACGTGAAACTCGGGCGTAATACGCCGTACTTCGCCGAGCTCGCCCGGCGTACGCCGGCACCCATCATCAAGCGAATGGTGGTCGAGCACGGCACTGTGCTCGACCACCTCGCGCACCTGCGGATCACGCCGGACGAGGTCGACTACATCGTCTTCGATCATCTGCACACCCAGGATCTGCGCCGCTGGGTCGGGACGACGGCCTACCAACCGGACCTGAGTGAGCAGCCGGACGCGGTGTTCCCGAACGCGAAGGTGATCGTCCAGCGGGACGAGCTGACTGCGATGTCAGACCTGCACCCGCTACAGACCCCGTGGTACCAGACCGACACCTACCGCGACGTGCCCGTGGATGCGTTTGCACCGATCGACGGCTCGGTTGTGCTCGGCCCCGGCGTCGCCGTGATCAAGACGCCCGGCCACGTGTTCGGCAACCAGAGCCTTGCGCTCAACACCTCGACCGGAATCTGGGTGAGCAGCGAAAACGTCATCGCCGCCGAATGTCTCACACCGGAACACTCCGGGCTGCCGGGCCTGGCCCGCTGGTCGGCCTCCTGGCAGCAGGAGGTCGTGCTCAACGCCAACACGATCGAAACCACGGCCGACCAATACAACTCGATCGTCCTGGAGAAGTCGATCGTCGACCGCAGCCAGACCGACTCCCGCTACCTGCAGTTCTTCCCCTCCAGCGAGCTGACCCCGATGTGGACCAACCCGGGCACAAAGCCCACCTTCAGCCACCACGCCATCACCCATCAGTCCTGAGCGCCGCACCCCGAGGAGACCGCAATGTCGCGCCACACCATCCCCACCGAGGACGTCCTGCGAGCACGGGAGAAGCTCGTGCTCGACCACTTTCACGACGAAGTCCGCCAAGACTGGGACGACGTGCTCGACACGTTCCCGCACCCGCACTACGAACTCATCGCGAGCATGACCGTCCACGACGGCGACGGCCCCGTTCGCGGGTACTACCACGACACCCGGGTCGCCTTCCCCGACCAGGACCACGAGATCATCGCCCTGCGCCACAGTGCGGATGCGGTGATCGTCGAATTCTGGCT
This sequence comes from Rhodococcus sp. P4_B6, assembly GCF_056402215.1. Classification (NCBI taxonomy): domain Bacteria; kingdom Bacillati; phylum Actinomycetota; class Actinomycetes; order Mycobacteriales; family Nocardiaceae; genus Rhodococcus; species Rhodococcus sp. P4_B6. Next base: position 24,700 of record NZ_JBFUHV010000067.1, read on the forward strand.
CATGGGAACTCATCTCGGTCCGCTCGGCAAGATCCCGCCGACCGGCGGCCGGCATCGCACTCGGATGACCGCCTACTTCATCTTCGACGAGGACGAAAACCTCGTCACCGAACGAATCTACTTCGACCAGCTCACCATCCTCTCGCAACTGCTCGGCAGCCTCGACAAGAAGAATCCGCGCGACCTGCTCACCCTCGGCCGCGCCGTCGTCGGATTGCTGGCGATGGCCGGCAGCGAACCCGATCCCCGACTGCTCGACACCACCGCCCCCGACCTGACCCACTGACCCTCGTCCTACAAGGAGAAACCATCATGCGTGCTCTCATCGGCGGCCTCGAACCGGACTGGGTCGCCAAGGACGACACCGCGATACCTGCCATGAAACTCGGCGCCCTGCGCGTGCGGGTCATCGCCGCGGCCCTCAACCGGGCCGACCTCTACATGCTCGAGGGCACCTACAGCCCGAACCTCAAACCCGGCGACGTCTACCCCGCAGGTATGGAGTTCGCCGGCGTCGTGGAGACCTCGAGCCCGCTGGCCCCGCAGTACCCGGTCGGCACCCGGGTCATGGGCGTGACCATGGGCGCGTTCGCCGACTACGCACTGTGCGACCCGCGCATGGTCCTGCCGATTCCCGAGAGCATGTCGTTCGAGGAAGCCGCGACCCTGCCCGTCGCCCTGGCCACCGAGAACGACGCGCTCACCCAAGCCGGATTCACCTCCGGCAACAGCGTCCTGATCGTCGGCGGCACCACCTCCATCGGCCTCATCTCCATTGCGCTGGCCAAGGCACTCGGCGCGGGCACGGTCATCGCGACCACCACCAGCGCCGACAAGCGGCCGGCCCTGATCGACGCCGGCGCCGACGTCACGATCGACACCACCACCGAAGACCTGCCCGCCGCCGTCCTCGCCGCGACCGGCGGTCGGGGAGTCGACGTCACCCTCGACCACATCGGTGGCGAACTCTTCGCCCACCTCCCCGCCGCCACCCGGATCGGCGGCACCATCGTCAACATCGGCCGCCTCGCCGGCCCCGGCACCAGCCTCGACCTCGACCAGCTGGCGTTCCGGCGGCAGCGCCTCATCGGCACCACCTTCAGCGTGCGCACCCCCGACGAACTCGGCGAGGTCTGCGGCGCACTACACGCCGCCGTCCTCCCCGCCGTCGCCGCGGGCCGCATCCAGCCCCGGATCGACAAGATCTTCCCGTTCGAGCGGGCCATCGACGCCGCCGAGCGACTGCGCTCCAACGAGGCGCTCGGCAAGATCCTGCTGTCGTTCGCCGACGGCCCCGCCGAGGAGCCCGACCACCGCGCGCCCGTCGCCAACTTCTTCGGCAGCATCACCCAGCTCGGGTACGTCGTCCACGACATCGACGCCTCCATCGAGGGTTTCGTCAAGTGCGGCATCGGGCCGTGGTTCCTGCTGCGCAACGTGCAACCCGAGAACTTCACCTACCGAGGCCGACCCTCCGGGATGGCAATGGATGTCGCGGTCGCCAACAGCGGCAACATCCAGATCGAGATCATCACCCCCGTCAACGACGAACCGTCGATGTACCGGGACTTCCTGCACGCGGGCAACGAGGGTCTGCAACATTTCGCCTACTGGTCCACCGACTACCAGGACCTGTACGACCGGGCACTCGCCGCAGGATTCGCCGTCGGCCAGGAAGGACAACTCGGCGGCCCCACCGGACGCTTCGCGTACCTGCAGACCGAACACCACCCCGGCACCTGCATCGAGATCTCGGACCTCGGCGGCGCCAAGGCGCAGCTCTTCGAGTACGTGAAGCTGGCCGCCGAGAACTGGGACGGGACACATCCGGTGCAGGTCATCGACCCCGCAATGCTTGCGGCCGGCTGATGCGGGTCCACCACCTCAACTGCGGCACCATGCGACCGCCCGGGACACCGGACGGGCTGGTGTGTCATGTCCTGCTCCTCGAGACCGACGCCGGCCTCGTCCTCGTCGACTCCGGCCTCGGCCTGCGCGATCCCCACGACCGCGCGAACCGGTTCGGCCCGGCCAGGTTCTACGTCCGGCCCGCCTACGATCCCGACGAGAGCGCCTGCCGCCAGATCACCCGACTCGGATTCGATCCGGAGGACGTGCGGCACATCGTGCTCACCCACTTCGACGCCGATCACGTCGGCGGCCTGGCCGACTTCCCGTGGGCACGGATTCACCTGACCGCCGCCGAAGCATTCGCGGCACTGCACCCCCGGGGCGTGACGGAAAAGCAGCGATACCTACCCGGCGAGCGAGACCACCACCCCGTACTCGTCGAACACACCCCCTCCGCATCGGAGGCCTGGCGCGGCTTCCCCGGCGCCCAGGAACTCACCGGCATCGCCCCCGGCATCGTCCTGATCAACCTGCCCGGCCACAGCCGCGGCCACGCAGCGGTCGCCGTCGACGCAGGCGACCGGTGGATCCTCCACGCCGGCGACTCCTTCTACCACCACGGCCAGATCGACGGCACCACCAAGGCGCCCAAGGGGCTACGCGCGATGGAACGCCTCATCGCCCACGACTGGGACAAGGTCAAGGCCAACCATCAGCGGCTCACCGAACTGTGGGCCACGGCCGAACCCGACCTGCTGCTCGTCAACGCCCACGACCCGCACTTGCTGCGCGAGGCGCAGCGACGCAACCGAAAGGACCCTTCCCCATGAAGCTCGCACTGATCGGCGCCACCGGCGGCACCGGACTCCAGATCATCGACCAAGCAATCGACCGCGGCCATCACGTCGTGGCCTACTGCCGCCGCCCCGACGCCCTGACCCCGCGACCCGGACTCACCATCGTCGGCGGCCACCTCGACGACCGCGACGCGCTCGCAGCGGCACTGTCCGGCGCGGACGCCGTCCTGTGCACGATCGGCCCGAAGGCCGGACTGGCCGGCATGTTCGGCGTCACGGTGATGCAGGACAACCTGCCGCTCATCACCTCCGCCATGCGCGACGCCCACATCGACCGGCTGATACTGCTGTCGGCCTACGGCGTCGGTGACACCGCGCGCACCGCCTCACCCCTGGCCCGGTTCGCTTACAAGACACTGGTCGCCTCCGCGTACCGGGACAAGGAAATCTCCGAAACCGCCTTGGCCGCTGCCGGCCTGGACGTCACTCGCGTGCTTCCGGTCATCCTCGACGACGGACCGCTCAACCCCCATGCCACCGTCCGGCCCATGTCGACAGTCAGAAAAGTGTCGGGCCTGCCCAAGGTCTCCCGCGCCACCGTCGCCGCTGCCATCCTCGACGCCGCCGAGAGCGGCGCCACCACCGGGGAACGGCTGCTCGTGTCCGCTCCTGGCACCATATCGGGCTGACCGGACGAACGCCGTTCCTGCTAGTCCCCCGACCACGGCACGATCTGCATGGGCAGTTCGTCCTCGTCGAACACCCGGCCCATGCGTTTGCGGACGCCGAGAACGAGGCACCGGTCGAGGATGCGGACCGCGGGCAGTTTCTGCTCGACGACGGCTTCGAGCCCTTCGACGTCGGAGAGTCCACGCAACCACACCGACACCAGAAGATTGGCAGGCCCGGCCACCGACAACACCGTCCGCACCGCGGGCAGCCCGCTCAGGTTGGCGCCGACCCTGGCCATCTGGGCGGCGGGAACGCGGAGGAAGTACCACGCGCAGACGGGATACCCCGAGGCCCAGCGCGGCATGTCCGTGCGGAATTCGAAAGCGCCCGACGCGAGTGTCGCGCTCAGCCGTTCGCGCGCCCGCCGTGTGGAGGTCCCGAGGGCCTCCGCGACAGTCCGTGTGTTCGCACGACCGTCGCGGGACAGGATGGAGATGATGTCGCGTTCGGCGACCGGCGGACGGGCGAACATCGCCGAGAGCCGGGCGTCGTCCCGGCGCCGGGCAGCGTCGATCGCGCTCGACTCGTCGGCGTCGAGGGCGCGCAGACGCCACTGCGATGCCCCGGAGATCGCGGTGATCACCGGGTGCGTGCGGACGGTGCGGACGTCGGGGATGCCCGCGACGCGGGACACGACGTACCGGTTGAACGCTGTCGGGTCGGGGCAGCCGACGGTGAGGATCAGGTCGCGACCACCCGAGGCGACGTCGACGGACATGCACTCGGTGTCCTGGGACAACTCGGTGATCACCGCGTCGATCGACCCGGCAACGCACTCGACCTCGACGATCGCGCCGCGCGCGGCATCGGACATCGGCGGCTGGGCCGTCACCCAGGCCATGCCCCGTTCGCTCAGCCCGGACCACCGTCGCGCGAGAGTCACCGGGTCGGCCCCGAGGATCGGCCCGAGTTGCGACCACGGCACCCGCGGCCACACCTGCAACGCGTGGATAAGTCGAAGTTCGTCCTCCGTGGGCGTCTTCTCCTGCATATCAGCACCTCTTCAGCGTCAACTTCTGCGCATTTACACCGCAGAAACTCACTCACCCGACACTCGGACGCATCAACTCTGTCGTTTCGCTCATATTGTCATGTCGCCTCTCGGGGCGACCTGCACCATTGGAGGTCACACATGGGAGCACTCCGATCCCCCATCCCCACCGGCTCCGGTTCCGACCGGCGTCTCGGCGCCGCGGCCGGCTTCGTCGGGTTCCTCTTCGCCATGGAACTGTCGAGCGGATTCCTCCAGGCCTGGTTCAGTCCGGTCCTCTCGGCGATCGGTGAGAAGTACTCGGTCGGTCCCGCCGACCTGAACTGGGTGCAAACGAGTTATCTGCTCGCGACCGCGGTCCTCGTGCCGGTGCTCGCCAAGATGGGCGACCAGTACGGACACAAGCGAATGCTCGTCGTCGCGACGGCGATGGTCACGGTCGGCAGTGTCGTGTCGGCGCTCGCCCCGACGTACGGCATCTTCATCCTGGGCCGGGCGATCACCGGCGCACTCGCGGCGTTCCTGCCGCTCGAGTTCGCGATCGTGCGTGAGCGCGCCGGGGAGCAGTCCGGGAAAGCGATCGGTTTGCTGGTCGRCGGGCTCACGCTCGGCGCCAGCGTCGGCGTGGTCCTGTCCGGGGTCCTCGCATCGTTCCTGAATCTCACTGTGCTGCTTCTCGTTCCGGCGGCGCTCATGGCGATCGCGCTCGTCGTCGTGGTGTTCTTCGTCCCCGAAACGACGGCGCGCACGTCGGGCCGCCTCGACTGGGCCGGGGCGATTCTCCTGGGGGCGGGACTGGCGTTCGCGTTGTTCGCGATCAGCACGGGCAACAGGTTCGGGTGGACGTCGGGGCCGGTGCTGGGCGGGCTCCTGCTCGGCGGCACGCTTCTCGCCCTGTGGGTGGTGCTCGAGCGGCGGGTGTCCTCGCCGCTGGTGGATTTCGCGATGCTCTCCGGCCGTGCCGGTGTCGGGCTGCCGATCCTGCTCGCGGCCCTGTTCGGTGCCCAGTTGTTCGGCAGCCAGACCCCGATCGCGCTCTTCGTCGGCACCGACCCGGCAGCGGCCGGATTCGGGCTCGGCTTGTCGTCGTCGCTGATCGGGCTGGTCCTCGTGTTCGCGTCGATCGCGGCGTTCGCCGGCACGTTCGCCGGACCGCGGCTCGGTGCGCGGGTCGGCGATATCACGGCCGTCATCGTCGGCGCTGTCACCGCCGCACTGGGGTACGCCCTGCTCACGGTGCTGCACTCGGACACCGTCAGCGTCCTCGTGTGGCTCGTCGTGTCCGGTCTCGGCAACGGCATCATCATCTCCGCGCTCCCCAACGTGGTGGTGGCACGGGCGCCGCGGGACTCGGTCGGCATCGCATCGGGCCTCTACAACAGTGCCCGCACCGTCGCCGGTGCCATCGCCGGCGCCAGCTTCACGGCGGTGATGTCCGGGTTCACCGCGACGCTCGACGGCGGTTCCGTGATCACGAGTGAGGCGGGGTACCAAGCCGTGTGGGTGATCTGCGGGCTGCTCTCGCTCGCCGTCGCCGGCCTTGCGGTGGTGACCCGAGGACCCGCCGCCGACCGCACTGCGCCCACCGTCACTGCCGTCGCGCCCGCCGAGGCGTGATTACCGTTCCCTCCAGAAAGGAAAGTTCATGACCGACACCGCAATTGCCGGCGACATCGACGTCTCCGGCGGCCCGAACGCACCAGCCGAGGAGTTGAAGCGACGCGTGGAGGACACCGTCCTCGAATGGCGCGACCGCCTCGTCGCCACGAGCCACGACCTGCACGCCCATCCGGAACTCGCGTTCGAGGAACATCGTTCGGCGGCGCTCGTCGCCGACCTGCTCCGCGATGCCGGTTTCGCGGTGGAAGTGGGTGTGTGGGGGCAGGACACCGCTCTCGAGGCCGTGTACGGCAACGGTGAGCTGACGGTCGTGGTGTGCGCCGAGTACGACGCCCTCCCCGGCATCGGGCACGCGTGCGGCCACAACATCATCGCGACTGCCGGGGCGGGGGCGGCGATCGCGTTGTCCCGGGTGGCGGACGAACTCGGCATCCGGGTCAAGCTTCTCGGGACGCCGGCCGAGGAGAAGGGTGCGGGCAAGGCCCACATGCTCGAAKCCGGCGCCTGGGAGGACGCGACGGTGTCGCTGATGGTCCACCCCGGTCCCGGCATCGTCGTGCCCACGGCGGGGAGCACGTCGCAGTCCCGCGACCGGTTCCGGGTCGAGTTCACCGGGCGGGCGTCGCACGCGGCCGCCGCACCGAGCGTCGGGATCAACGCGGGCGACGCAGCGACGGTGATGCAGGTGGCGGTGGGGCTGCTGCGGCAGCACCTGCCCGACACCGTGCGCGTCAGCGCCGTCACGCTGTCCGGTGGCGACGTCTCCAACATCATTCCGGCGACCGCGGTCGTCGAGGCCGAGGTGCGATCGTTCGACCTCGCGGAGACCGCCGAACTGAAGAAGAAGGTGCTCGCCTGCGTGGACGGCGCCGCGACGGCCACCGGATGCAACTACGCCGTCACCCCTGTCGACCCGATCTACGAGCCTCTCGTCCAGCACCCGTTCCTCGCCGACCGTTTCGACGCGGCCCTCGGGCATCGGGGCCGGGTGATGACACCACGGGACGGCGGCGTACTCGGCGGCGGATCGACCGACATGGGCAACGTCTCCCAGGCCCTCCCGTCGATCCACCCGTTGATCGGAGTGATGGGTTCGACGGCCGCGCCGCACACAGCCGCGTTCGCGGCCGACGCGATCTCGCCGGGCGCCGACGACGCCATCGTCGACGGGGCCTACGCCCTGGCCGCGGCGATCGTCGACCTCGCCACCGACGACGAGGCGCGGGCCGAGGTTCTGGGGCGCCAGCGCACCCGGGCCCCCGGCGCCACACGCCGGCCTGCGTACGTGTAACCCTCCGGCGGGGTGCGGCGCGGCCTGAGAGCGAAAACCCGCGCTGCACCCCGCCGCGGTTCTACGCTGAACTGGTGGTGGCTCTCGTTCGAGCGGTCCGGCGGCTGGCTCTGGGACGCCCGCTGCGCAGTGACGATCTCGGGGAGCAGTTGCTGACCAAGCGTCTGGCGCTGCCGATCTTCGCGTCCGACCCGCTGTCGTCCGTCGCGTATGCGACGCAAGAGATCCTGCTGATCTTGTCCCTGGGCGGTCTCGCGTACTTCTATCTGACACCGTATCTGGCGGTCGGGGTGGTGGTGCTTCTCGCCGTCGTCGCCCTGTCGTACCGCCAGGTGGTGTACGCCTATCCCAGCGGGGGCGGCTCGTACGAGGTGGCCACCAAGAATCTCGGCCCGTCCGCGGGCCTGACGGTGGCGTCCGCGCTGCTCATCGATTACGTGATGACGGTGGCGGTGTCGGTCTCGGCGGGCGTCGACAATCTGATCTCGGCGGTGCCCGCGCTGAACACGCACCGGGTGACGCTGGCCGTGGCGTTCGTGGTGCTGCTGACGGTGATGAACCTGCGCGGGATCCGCGAATCGGGGACCACGTTCGCCTTCCCGACGTACGGGTTCATCGCCGGTGTGATGATCCTGATCGTGACGGGGTTCATCCGCGTCGCGGCCGGTTCGACGCCCGTCGCCGAAAGTGCCGGCTACACCATCGAACCGGAACTGTCCGGGCTGACCGGTCTGGCCCTCGTGTTCTTCGCGCTGCGCGCGTTCTCGTCCGGATGTACCGCGCTGACGGGGGTCGAGGCCATCTCCAACGGGGTGCCCGCGTTCCGTAAACCGAAGAGCGCCAACGCCGCGAAGACCCTCATGGCGATGGCGGCGACGGCGATCGTGATGTTCGCGGGAATCACCGCGCTGGCCATCGTCACCAAGGTGCACGTCGCGGTGAACCCGTGCGATCTGATCGGGTTCGCCGGAAACTGCGAGACCGACCCGCAGCGCACCGTCATCGCCCAGATCGCGGCCGCGGTGTTCGGCGGCACCACCAACTTCGGCTTCTTCTACGTGCAGGCCGCGACCGTGCTGATCCTCGTGCTCGCCGCGAACACCGCATACAACGGCTTCCCCCTGCTCGCGTCGGTGCTCGGCCGCGACCGTTACCTTCCCGTCCAGCTCAACACCCGCGGCGACCGGTTGGCGTTCAGCAACGGCATCGTGCTCCTCGCGGTGACGGCGGGCGGACTGATCGTCCTGTTCCACGCGTCCGTCACCCACCTCATCCAGCTGTACATCCTCGGTGTGTTCACGTCCTTCACCCTCAGCCAGGCGGGCATGGTCCGGCACTGGAACGGTGTGCTGGCAACCGAATCCGACTCCCGCGAACGGCGACGCATCCACGGCAGGCGGGCGCTCAACGGCTCCGGCGCAATCCTCACCGGCACCGTCCTGGTCATCGTCACGATCACGAAGTTCACCCAGGGCGCCTACCTGGTGGTCATCGCGATGCCGATCCTGTTCTTCCTGATGCGCGGGGTGCGGCGGCACTACGACCGGATCGCGGCACTCCTCGTCGTCGACGAGGACAGCTTCACCCTCCCCTCCGATGTGCACACCATCGTGCTGGTGTCCGTGCTCAACAAGCCCACCGCCCGCGCCCTGGCGTACGCCCGCGCCACCCATCCGACGACCCTGGAAGCCGTCACCGTACTGGGCGCCGACACCACGAAACTGCAGCGGGAGTGGGACAAATACGAGATTCCGGTGCCGCTGAAGGTCCTCGAATCGCCCTACCGGGAAGTCACCGGCCCCATCGTGGGATATGTGAAATCCGTCCGGAAACGGATTCCCGGCGGAGTCGTCACCATCTTCATCCCCGAGTACGTGGTGGGTCACTGGTGGGAACACCTGCTGCACAACCAGAATGCGCTGCGCCTCAAGGGCCGGTTGCTGTTCACGTCCGGGGTGATGGTCACGAGCGTGCCGTGGCTGCTCGATTCGGCGACCCGGGCCGGGGCACCGCTCGGCAAGCCCGCGCCGGGTGACATCCGGCGCGGCCTGCCCACCACCGTCGAACTCAGCGGAAAGTCGGCTTCAGATACCCGGTGAGACCGTCGACGGCGACCGGACTCTGCCGGAATCCCAGATAGCCGTCCGGACGGATGACGAACGCGGCGGCACCCTCGGCACCGTAGGCGCGGGCGAACTCGCCGTCGCGGTCCCGGATCAGCGGCAACACCGTTTCCCCGACCTCGGCGGCAGGCGACGCGACGAGGTACGTGTCGACGAGTCCGCCGGTCGCCGCGTCCACCGACGTCGCGGCGGCCTCGAGCAGTTCGAGCCCGCGCGCGTCGACCGAGTCGTCGGCGTACAGCAGCAGCGTGTGGTTCGGTCCCGCGAGGAGCGTGAACAGCCGGAGGGGAAACGCGACCGTGGTGCGGGTCAGCCCGCGGGCGTCCGGCGCCCGGCTGCCGGGCGCAAGGCCCGCATTCGACGCCGGTTCGCCGACGATCGCACTGTCCGCATAGCTGATGAGGAGTTGCGCCTCACGGCGGATCACGTAATCGGGATCCGACGACCCCGCCCCGATCCCCTCCCGGGCGCTGCGCACGGTGCGTCCCACCACCTCCTCCCCGACGGGCCGCCGTTCGGCGTCGTAGCTGTCCAGCAGATCGGGGGCCGCGGCACCGGACACCGCCAGCGCGACCTTCCACGCCAGGTTGTGGGCGTCCTGGATGCCGGTGTTCATGCCCTGCGCACCGGTCGGCGGATGAATGTGCGCCGCGTCGCCCGCGACGAACACCCGGCCGCGCCCGTACGAGTCGACGATGCGGTGGCTGATCCGGAAGATAGAGGACCAGCGAAGGTTCGACGCCCGGGTCGGCTGGGGCGACAGCCGGTCGAGCACGGCCTGGATGTGGCTCAGCTCGGGTGCCGGTCCGGCCTCGAATCCGTGCGCGATCTTGTCGGCCGCGGGAGTTCCGGTGCCGGCGAGATCGCTGGGCACCAGCATCGACATCCGGTAGCGGCGGCGCCCGGGCAGCGGAATGCACACGAGCAGGTCGTCGGTCTCGCCGTCCGTCTGATGCATCGACCGGATTCCGTAGCCGCGCGGCATCGCCCAGTCGACCTCGACGTCGCCGAGCATGTACTGCTCGACGAACGCGCCGCCCTCGAAGGTGAGGCCGAGCCCCTTGCGGACCACGCTGTGGGCGCCGTCGCAGCCGAAAAGGTACTGGGTTCGGACGGTTTCGTCGCCGTCCGCCCCGGTGACCGTGGCGACGACGCCGTCGTCGTCCTGCTCGAACGCCGTCAACCTGGTTCCGCGTTCGATCGTGGTGCCGAACGTGGCCAGGTGACCGGTGAGGATGCGTTCAGTCGCGTACTGGGGCAGCCCGATGAATTCGAACGGGATGTCCGCCGGGAGCGACAGGTCCAGCCGGGCGACCTCGTCGCCGTTGACGTACACGATTTGTCCGAGCATCTCGATCGATGCGTCCAGGATGTTCCGCAGCACACCCATGCTCTCGAACACCTCGAGGGTGCGCGGCTGGATTCCCACCGCCTTCGCGTACTGCGGGGGCTCGAGCAGCGGATCGATGATGCGGCAGGCGACGCCGCGCCTGCGCAGTTCGATCGCCGCCGTCAGACCGACGGGACCCGCTCCGACCACCAATACCTCGGGATGCACCACACGACACCACCTCGTCAGCAGGGACCGACCACCGCCCAGTATGCGGGACCGGCCACGGGATCGACCGGCGTTCGGGCCAGACAGAGGCAGTAGCCGGAGATTTCAGGTGGGCACGGCGTGCGCTCGCGGCCGGCGGACGGCCTCCCTGGCCACCAGTTCGATCGTCACGGCCACCGCGCAGGTCTGCGCGAGCAGCAGCCCCACCAGTACGAGGATCTGGACGGCGCCGGCCTGAACGGCGGACCCGCTCGCGAGCAGCACCCCGACGAACGCCCCGGGCAGGGTGACCAGCCCGACGGTCCGGGTCTGGTCCAGCCCCGGAAGCAACGCGTCCGAGGCGGCGGACCGGACCACTTCCAGGCGGGCGTCGCGGACGCTGAGTCCGAGACTGAGCCCCGCCTCCACCTCACCCCACCGCTGTTCGACCGCGTCGAGCCCGCGCCGCGCCGCGAGGGAGGTGGCCGTCATCGCGCCGCCGAGCACGATCCCGCCGACCGGAACGAGAGCGACACCCTCGAGCGGAACCACCCCGCTCACCAGCATCAACGGCAGAACGGTGCCCACTCCCGCCGCGAGCGCCAGCGCCAGCCACCAGGCGGACCGCCCGGCCTTCGCGCGCCGAGCGGACGTCGCCACCGCCGCCGCGAACATGACGACCAGCACGAGGACCGAGGACCAGAGCTGAGCGAGAGCGGCGGCCAGGATCAGGGACACCGCGGCGAGCTGGGCGGCGCCCCGGATCGCCGCGGCGGGCACGACCAGTGGACTACCGAGTCGAGTGAAGCGGTAGACCACGGCCGCGCACACGACCATCACCGTGCACAGCACGGCCAGTCCGACACCGGGATTCGCCAGGGACGTACTCACCCGGCCCAGTGTTCCTCACTCGCGGCCCCGGTTCGGGAGTACCCGTTCTGCCCACGCGGCCGGGGGAGTGCGTGCGACCATGGAGGAGTCGACGCTCTACGCCCGATGACGCTGACCGGAGGCCGTGGCGATGGACGACCGGGCGAACACAGCTCACCCGCGGGTCGTGGTCGAGACCCAACACGGCCGCACGAGCCACAGCGCGGGCAAAACCGTACGCATCGGCCGGGATCCGCAGCTGGAGGTCACGATCGTCGACCCCGTGGTGTCGCGCGAACATGCGCAGCTCACCTGGGACGACGGCTGGCAGCTCGTCGACTCCGGCAGCAAGAACGGGATCTACGTCGACGGTGAGCGCCGCGAGAACGTCCCCGTCACGAGTCCCGTCCGCGTCCGCCTGGGTGATGCGACCGAGGGTCCGGTCGTGCGGCTCTCGGTCGAGGATCCGGACGCGACGCGACAGGACGTGGGCGCCCGATGGGACGAGTCGACGATCAGCGTCGGGACACCCCGCCCCCCGGCCGAGGCACCGCACGAGGAGACTCCGGCGGGATCACTCACGGTGGGGCGGTCACCCGACAACGACATCGTCGTCCGGGACGTGCTGGCCTCACGCCATCACGCCATCGTCCACCACGTGCCGTCCGGCCTCGAGATCGACGACCTGGGGAGCGTCAACGGAACGTTCGTCGGCGGCGCCCGGGTGTCGCGCGCGCACTTGACCGACGGCGACGTCGTCACGATCGGCAACACCGATTTCGGCGTCCGGGAAGGGCGACTCGTTCCCCGGCGGGTGGTGGCCCCGACCGCGGGTGGTCTGCGCGTGGACGGCGTCGGACTCACCATCGAAGGCGGGCGGCGCCTGCTCGAGGACGTCACGTTCACTGCCCAGCCTGGCAGTCTCACCGCGGTGATCGGCCCCTCCGGCGCGGGTAAGACGACGGTGGCCACCATCATCTCCGGTTCGGAACGTCCGACGGAAGGCGTGGTCGAGTTCGAGGGACGCAGCGTGCACGCCGAATACCAGGTGCTGCGCTCCCGCATCGGGATGGTCCCCCAGGACGACGTCGTGCACCGCCAGTTGACCATCCGTCAGGCACTCGGCTACGCGGCGGAGCTGAGACTGCCGCCGGACACCAGCCGAGAGGACCGCGAGGAGGTGATCGCGACGGTCCTCGACGAACTGCAACTGTCCGAACACGCCGACACGAGAGTCGACCGGCTGTCCGGCGGACAACGCAAACGCGCGTCCGTCGCGATGGAGTTGCTCACCGGCCCGTCCCTGCTGATCCTCGACGAACCGACGTCGGGCCTCGACCCCGCGCTCGACCGGCAGATCATGGCGACGTTGCGCCGGCTGGCCGACTCGGGCCGCGTCGTCGTCATCGTCACCCATTCGCTGTCGTACCTCGAGATGTGCGATCAGGTGCTGCTCCTCGCACCGGGCGGCAAGACCGCCTACGTGGGCCCGCCGGACCGGGTCGGGGCCGCGCTCGGCAGCACCGACTGGGCCGACATCTTCGCCCGGGTCGCGGCCGACCCCGACGGGGTGTTCGCCGACTACCGCGCCACCCGCCCGTCGGTGGAGGTGCCGGCCCCGAGCCCGCCGGGACCTCTCGGCAGTCCGGCGCACACCTCGCGGCGCAAGCAATTGAGCACCGTCGCCCGCCGCCAGGTGCGGCTGATCCGCGCCGACCGCGGGTACCTGATCTTCCTGTCCCTGCTGCCGTTCGTGCTCGGCGGGCTGGCCGTGCTCGTGCCCGGCGACACCGGGTTCGGCCCGTCCGGCCTCGACGAATCCGGCGAACTCACCCAGATCCTGGTCGTGCTGATCCTCGGCGCAGCCTTCATGGGATGCTCACTGACCATCCGTGACCTGGTCGGCGAGCGCATGATCTATCACCGCGAACGTGCCGCCGGGCTGCTACCGTCCGCCTACCTGACAGCGAAGATCGTCGTGTTCTGCGCCGCCGCGATCGTGCAGTCGGTGATCATGGTGGTGATCGTGTTCGTGGGCAAGGGTTTTCCGGGCCGGGGCAGCCTGATTCCCTCCGGCTCCGTCGAACTGATCGTGGACATCGCCGTCACCACCTGCTCCTGCGTCCTCGTCGGTTTGGCGTTGTCTTCGGTGGCGCGTTCCAACGAGCAGGTGATGCCGATGCTGGTGGTCACGATCATGGTGCAGCTGGTGATGTGCGGAGGATTGATCACCATCACCGGACGCAAAGTCCTCGAACAGCTGTCGTGGCTCTTCCCGTCCCGCTGGGGGTTCGCGGCCGCCGCCTCGACGGTGGACCTGCGCACCAACGCCACCGGCACCGAGCCCGACACACTGTGGCAGCACGCCGCGTCGTGGTGGCTGCTCAGCATCGCCATGCTGGTGCTCATCAGTTGCGTGCTCGGGGTCGTCACCTACGCCCGGCTGCGGCTGCGCGGTTCCCGCCGTGCCGGCTAGCTCAGTTCGACGACTGTCCCCAGGTCGTGCACGTGCTCCCGGTCCGAATGTTCGGGGTCCGGCGTGATGTCGCCGCGCGCCGTGTGAGCCATCGTTCTCGCCTCGCCCGCGACGAAGGCGACCGGCACGGCCACGGCAACGGACAGGAGGGCGGCTCCAGCGTCGAACGCCAGCCGCGCGACGCCGAGGGCACAGTTCGCGGTTTGTCGGATCGTCATCGTCCGCCTTCCTCCATCCCAGCCCACAGGACGCAGCGGACCACTCCTCTTTGCGTAAGCATTACCTGTTCGACGTTAATTGGGGGCATGCACTACTCGCGAGTACCAAACCGACCAGATCGCATAATTTTGGCGCCGGACCTCGAACCCGGCGACAAATGAACGGAAGACAGGCACATATCCGGGTAATTCGGCCGGTGCGTCCGGCCCGTGTCGGGGCCACCCTGTAATCAGAGCGCGCCCCGCAGACGCGACACCACACCGAGCGCACTGGAGTACCGACGGCATGAACCCCCACACCGGAAACCACGGACTTCACCTGGTTCAGACGTTTCGCGCCGATCCGGTCCGGCCGGGACGCCACGCCCTGCGCGCCGCCACCACCAGAATCGGCATCGCCTGCACCCGCGGCGCCGGCGACCACCGCGCCTTCGACAGCTCCGGCCTCGTCCAGTGGGCGTACAAACAGGCGGGCGTATCGGTTCCGCGCACCACCCACGAGCAACTCCTGCACGGAACCGCCGTCGACCGGGACGACCTGCAGCCCGGTGACGTCGTCCTCTTCTACGGTGGCGGCCATGCCGGGATCTACGCGGGCAACGACACCGTCGTCCACGCCCCCGCCCCGGGACGACCGGTCACGCGAGTGGCCTTGAACTCCATGTCGTTTCACGCAGCGCGACGGTACTGACGGCTGCGTCCGAAGACCGCCCCCAGCCGGCCCGGTCGGGGGCGGCTGGGGGCGTCGTTCGACCACCCGCGACGACGCGGTCTCAGTGCGCCGCGTTGTACGCTTCCTCGATCTGGGCGGGAATACGTCCGCGCGCGGACAACTCATAGCCCTGCGCCGTCGCCCATTCCCGGATTTCCTTCGCCTGCCCACGCCCCTGCGACGGATCCACCGCAGTGGTCGACCGGCGCTTCCTTCCCCCGACCCGAGTCGCATGCTCGATGTAGAAGTCGAGAGTCTTGTGGAATTCCCTGGCGTTCTTGAGCTTCAGATCGATCTCGTAGTCGACGCCGTCGACTGAGAACGGAATGGTCTCCCCCTTACCGCTCTTGATCGGAGTTCCGTCGATGTCGTCGATGCGTTCGACAACAACTTTGCGCGCCACAGTTCCACTCCTTCATCGTCGATAACCCGGGGAACACTACGTCGAAGTATTGTTCACCTGCCAATCCCCGACAGAGCTTTCGACGTGCAGACCCGCGAGCGTCTGATTGGCGCACCCCGGAGTCGGGGTATCCGTCGGACATGACACCGAAGGACGATTCCGGACCGAAGACCACGAGCACCGACAGCGGCGCCCCCGGCGCGGACAAAGACGTGATGTCCGATCCGGCCGAGGACGACAAGGGTTCCGGCGCCGACTGGAGCGGCGAAGGTGGCGCAACCCTCGAGGGGCCCGCCACCGACACCGACTCCGACTCCGACGACTAGGTCACCGGGGGACGACTAGGTCACCAGGGGATCTGCCCGAGGACCACACCGACCACCAGCATCGACAGCGACACCAGCGCCGCGCGCCACAGCACCTTCTTGTGATGGTCCGCCAGCGGGACACCCGCCAGGGTCACGAGCAGGAGGATGGCCGGGACGAGGGGGCTCTGCATGTGGAACGTCTGGCCGGTGATGGAGGCGCGGGCCATCTCGACCGGCTCGATGCCGTACGTGGACGCCGTTTCGGCGAGCACCGGCATGACGCCGAAGTAGAAGGCGTCGTTGCTCATGAAGAACGTGAACGGCAGGCTCAGGATGCCGGTGATGACCGCCAGGTGCGGTCCGAGCGCGGCGGGGATGATCTCGAGCAGCCACTGCGCCATCGCCTCGACCATTCCGGTGCCCTGGAACACGCCGGTGAGCACGGCCGCGGCGAACACCATCGCGACGACGGAGACGATGCTCGACGAGTGCCGGGTGATCGCTTCCTGCTGTTCCTTGACCCGCGGGAAGTTGACGGTCAGCGCGATCGACGCGGCCACCATGAACAGCACCGGAATCGGCAGCACGTCCATCACGAGCACGACAAGCAGCGCCACGGTCACGAGCATGTTGAACCACAACAGCTTCGGTCGCAGCGTGGGCCGCTCGGGGTCGAGGCCGTCGACGAAGCCCTGGCCGTCGTCCGAACCGGCGTCGCCGGAACCGCCACCCGTCCGGGGTGCGTCACCGCTGCCCCCGGAGCCCGAGCCCGAGGCGGAGCGGCGGAGGCCGGAGCCGGCGGAGACGAGAAGACGCTCGTCGGTGAGTTCGAGTGTGCCGATGCGGCGGCGTTCGCTGTAGCCGAGCTGCACGGCGAACAGCAAGACGACGACGAGACCGACCACCAGCGACGGGATCATCGGGACGAACACGTCGGACGGCGAAATGCCCAGCGCCGAGGCGGCCCGGACCGTCGGCCCACCCCACGGGACGATGTTCATCGCGCCGTTGGCCAGGCCGGCGACCACCGTGAGCACGACGGGGCTGACCTTCAGCTTCATGTACAGCGGCAACAGCGCGGACGTGACGATGATGAACGTCGTGGATCCGTCACCGTCCAGCGACACCACCATCGCGAGGACCGCAGTGCCGACGACGAGCCGCATGGGGTCGTTGCGGACGAGCCGGAGGATGAGTTTCACCAACGGGTCGAACAGGCCGACGTCGATCATGATCCCGAAGAAGATGATCGCGAAGAACAGCAACGCGGCCGTCGGGGCCAGCGATTTGATCCCGTCGGTGATCATGTCGCCGATGCCGAGACCCGCCCCGGCCGCGATGCCGAATGCGACCGGGACGGCGATCAGCCCGACCACGGGAGTGGCCCGTTTGGACATGATCAAGAACATGAACACGGCCACCATCAGAAAGCCGAGTGCTACCAGCATTGCCACTCCTCGTCCGAGCTTGCACCGCGATGTGATCGCGATAACAGCCAGTGTCGGGGGGAGGGACGCTCACAGTCACTGTTGCGTACTTAGAGAAGGTTGTGTTCTTTGTGGTGGCAACTACCGGCGACCCCGGAGATGGTCGCGCAGGGTCGCTGTCTCATACTCCGCGCGGAACAGCCCACGCCTCTGCAGGACGGGGACGACCTCGTCGACGAAGTCCGCGAGCCCGTTCGGGTAGAGCGGCGGCATCAGGTTGAAGCCGTCGGCGCCGCCGCCGCGGAACCACACCTCGATCTCGTCGGCGATCGATTCCGGGGTGCCGATCATGGTGCAATGCCCGCCGCCTGCCGCCAGCGTGCCCAGCAGCGACCGCACGGTAGGACGGTCCTTCTCGATGATCCGCAGGATCGTGTCGTACCGCCCCTGCGGTCCGGTGAACTCCGAGAGCGGTGGCAGCGCCGGAACGGGTGCGTCCAGTTCCCATGCGCTGCAGTCCTGCTGGACGAACATCGACAACTGCGCCAGCGACTGTTCGACGGGCAGGAGCGCGTCGAGTTCCGCCTTCTTCCGGCGCGCCTCCTCGGTGGTCGAGCCGACGTAGGTGACGAGACCGGGCATCACGGTCACCGCGTCGGCGTCGCGGCCCGCGGCGCGGATGCGCCGCTTCACGTCGCCGTAGTAACTCTGCGCGGCCGTGAGGTCGTAGGCGACGGCGTAGATGCCCTCGGCGCACCGGGCGGCCAGGTCGCGGCCCTGATCGGACGCGCCCGCCTGGAACAGCACGGGGCGCCCCTGCGGCGAGTGCGGCACGGTCAGCGGGCCGTCGACGAGAAAATGCTTGCCCCGATGCCCGATCGGGTTCACCTTGGCCGGATCCGCGAAGAGGCCCTCCCGGTCGAGGACGAGCGCGTCGGGCTCCCACGAATCCCACAGCGCGAGTGCCACGTCGACGAATTCCGCGGCCCGCGAGTAGCGGTCGTCGTGCGGCGGCATCTCCTCGAGACCGTGATTGCGGGCCTCGGCGTCGAACATCGACGTCACCACGTTCCAGCCGGCGCGGCCGCCGCTGATGTGGTCGAGCGACGCCAGCATCCGCGCGGCGTGGAACGGGGTGTAGAAGGTGGTGGACACGGTCGTCACGAGACCGACCCGCTCGGTTGCCCGTGCCATCGCGGACAGCGCGGTGAGCGGTTCGAGGAACCACATGCCCCCGGACGCGGGGTCGCGCACCGAATGCCCGTCGGCGAAGAACACCGCATCGAGGCAGCCCCGCTCCGCGGTCTGCGCCAGTGCCTCGTAGTAGGCGATGTCGCTGAGCCGCTCCACCTGCGAGGAGGGGTGCCTCCACGCGGCACCGTGGTGCCCGCAGCCGAACAGGAACGCGTTGAAGTGCAGTTGCCGGGCGTCGCTCATGTCAGTCCTTGACCAGTCCGCCGTCGACGACGAGGTTCTGGCCGGTCACCGAACGCGACCACGGGGACGCGAAGAACAGGACCGCGTCGGCGAACTCGTCCGGGGTCGTGACCCGCTGCAGCGGAGTGCTCGCCGCGATGAGGTCGAACACCTCGTCGGGGGTGGCGGCGCTCGCGTCGGTGGTGCGGAGCAACCCGCCCGAGACCATGTTGACGGTGATGCCGTCGGGTCCGAGGTCGGCGGCGAGCGTGCGGGTCAGCGACAGCGCCGCGGCCTTGGCGGCCGTGTAGTCGTGGTACGGGACGACGGGATTCTGGAACAGGTTGGTCCCGATGTTCACGATGCGGCCGAACCCGAGCGCGCGCATGCCCGGCAGCGCGGCCTGCGTAGTGTTCAGGGTCGCCTGCACGCTGCCGCGCAATTGCGAGTCGAAGGCCTCCCACGTGATGACGTCCGCCTTCTCGCGTGCGTCGCCGTTGAAGGAGAAGTCGGCGAGGGCGTTGTTGATCACCGTGGTCACCGGCGATCCGAAGTGCTCTTCCGCGGCGACGAACAGTGCCGCCACCTGCGCGGCATCGGTGACGTCGGCCCCGAGGGCGACCGCGCGGTCCGCACCGAGGGATAACGCGAGTTCCTCCGCCGCATCCCGGCTGTTGCGGTAGTTCACGACCACCCGCGCGTCCTGCGCCGCGAACGAGCGCACGATGGCGGAACCGAGTCCCCGGCCACCGCCGGTCACCAGGACGATCTGCTTGTCGAGCTGCATTGCTGTCACCTTCCGTTCGGTCGGCGACGAGACATCGGATGAGCGCATACGGCCGTCTCCGCGACATCCCTTCGCCGGCATTACCCAGTTCAGGTTCGACGGGTGTCTTCTCAGCCGCCCGGATCTTCGCCGGGCAGCACCCCGTGTCACTGGCCAACAGTGTAGGGCAACCACCGGTATCGACCTGTTGGTTGTGCACAACCTAGTTGTGTGCAACTATTCATGGGTGACCGACAACCTCGCCCTCGACCGCCAGGTGTGCTTCGCGCTGTACTCGGCCTCCAGGGCGATGACGGCGAGATACCGGTCGATGCTCGACTCGCTGGGAGTGACCTACCCGCAGTACCTCGTGCTGCTGGTGCTCTGGGAACAGGACGGCCGCGGGGTGCGTGAGATCTGCGACGCCCTCGATCTCGACACCGGCACCCTATCGCCACTGCTCAAGCGGCTCGACGCGCTGGGCCTGGTCGAACGAAGGCG